>JANXYD010000090.1 GCA_025350265.1 Hyphomicrobiaceae bacterium
CCTATGCCGTTAGTTCCGGCACCGTATATTTGGCGGCCACAAAATGCGGGTAGGGCGTAGCGCCCTGGATGATCGCCCGAATGGTCAGCGGTGCGTGGTTGACGAGGTTGCCGATGGTGCGCGCAGCGATCCGGCCGACGCCGTTGGTCTTGCGCCGGTTCCAGCGGAATGCGAACTCGTCGAGATAGGCTTGCAGGTATCTTGGTTTGACCGCGCCCGCGTGCGTGCCGAGCAGCCAGCGCTTGAGCTGCGACACCGTCCAATGGATCGTTTGTAAACTGTCTTTGACGCGACGTTCGGCGGGTGTCTGCACGATGGCATCGTGATCACGCTCGCCGAGACTGGTCGCGTTGTAGCCGGCATGACCATCGCTGGTGACGGTGGTCTCCGGCGCCACACTGGCGTCGACGAAGGCCTTCAAAGTCTCCGCATCATTTGTGAGCGCGTGGGCGAGCCGTATTCTTCCGTCGGTTTCGGTGGCGACGAGCACCATGGACTTTCCCGCGCGTTTGCCGCCCACGAAAGCTTCATCAATTTCAACGCCTTTGCTCAACGGCTCTCGGTCCGGTGTCACCAGCGCCGCGCGGATCTTGTGCAGCCACGTCCAAGCGGTTTTGTAGGAGCCGAAGCCCATGATCCGTTCCAGATCTTTGGCCGAGATGCCGTTGCGGCGCGACGAGATTTCAAACACCGCGCGGAACCACACCTTGAAGGGCTTGCGTGTTTTCTCCAGCAATGTGCCGGACGTCAGGCTCGTCTGGTGGCCGCAATCCCTGCACTCGAAAAGGATGCCGTCACGCTCGGTCCACAGGCGCGTGCCTTGGCACTTGGCGCACGCAGGCGTACCTCCCCATCGCGCCTCGATCCAATAGGCGATGCAGTCCGCCTCGGTTGCAAAGCGTGCCTCAAACTCCGGCGCTGTCTTCGGGAAGTTGCGCCACAAGTCGTCTTTGTCTCTTTTGTCTTTGCTGCTGGTCTTCGGCATCGGTGGCCTCCTGGCAGCATCAACAATCGCCACAAATTAGGCCGGAACTAAGGGCATAGGCATGGCAAGATATCGTCAGCGAGCCAACGCGAAAAATGGCCGATCAAAAAAAATAGGATTGTGGATGGGAGAAAGACGTAGGTCCAGACTACGTGAAATCCATGAAATGACACGTAATAGGCCCGGACAGCCGCGGATGCGATAAGCACGACCGCGACGAGTTTTGGAGATCGCAAAAGATAAGGCGCCAACGCGTAGAAATTGAGTTCGTGCCCAAGCGTCCAGGCTTGTTCGAGCCCGGGTATAAGGCGAGATTGTACATATTGGGGAAGTCGGTGAATTCATATCTCCAGTCTACGCCGATGAGGAAAAATTTTGTGAACCTGTCAAGCAATCCAGCAGAAATCAGATCGGTTTGCGCCAAAGGATAGATAGTCGCAACGATCAGAGCGATTGGCCAGTAAAGGGCAAAGATGCGAATGGCGCGACTTAAATAGAAATCGCAAGTCCCGCCGGGGGTTGGTGGATATTTATTTGCCAGCGCCCCCGATATTAGAAATCCGCTGATCATGTAGAAGTACATGACGGCGAAGCCAGCGTTCATGCCGAGTTTAGCTTGCCAAGGTACGTCAATGTGAAGGGGCGCCAGCACCAGGTCGCGGAAATGGTCGGCAGCTACAATCAACGCTAAGAATAACCGGATGATTCCCACGCCGTTGCCTCTTATCGTACTGTGCTGTGCAGGCCGACACGCTCGCGCTGTCAGTGCCACTAACAGGTCGTTGAAATTGGCGACTGGATAGAAGCGTATCCTTGGGCGAGATCTTCGGCGACACATGATCACTCGATGTTTGTGTGCGCAGAATTTTGATCGTCAGACCAGATGCCAACCCGCGAGTGCGGCATTGTAGACGTTGCCGAAATGATTGAAGGTTCCGCCCGACATTTCGGCGTAGATCGTCGCGCCCGTCGACTGCTGCTGGAACACGATGTCGACGGCTCCATTGCCGTGCAGGTCGTAAACCCCCTTGGCGACATAATCCGTCGACAGCGCGCTGGTGACTGCATGCCAGCCGTGGAAGCTGCCACCGGACATATCGGCGTACTGGGTAGCCCCGGTATTGCTGTCCTGCACGATGAGGTCTGCGTAGCCGTCACCGTTGATATCGCCGACGCCGCGCACCACCCAGTTGGCCCCAAGGTTTGTGACCACCGTGTTAAAGCCGTGCGCAGTGCCGCCGGTCATATCGACGTACATGATCGTGCCCGTCGTCTGGTCACGCATGACTATATCGCCATAACCGGTCTTCTGGATGTCACCGACGCCTTCGACGACCCAGTTTGCGTTCAAGCTAAACGTCACCACCGTCCAGCTCGCGAAGTTGCCGTTGATCACGTTGGCGACCAGCGTGTTGCCGTTGGTCTGATCCTGCACTATCACATCTGTCGAGCCGTCGTGATTGACGTCGTAGACGGCGCGTGCCTTCCAATCGGGCGTCAGGTTCGGCGTCGCCAGACCCCAGCCGGTGAAGCCATTCGGCCCGTTGAGTGCAAGAATGACGCGGCCGGTCGATTGCTGCTGGATGAAGGCGTCGGCGTTGAAGTTCCCGTCCGTGTCACCTGATCCGACCGGCACATAGTCGGTGTTCAATCCGGGCGTCAACAATTGCCAGGAAACGCCGTTGCCGGAATCCATGTTGCGGGCGATCAACTGACCCGTCACGTCGTTGCGGAACAAAACGTCGCTGACGCCGTCGCCGTTGCCATCGTTGGTGATGTGGGCGCGGGTGTAGCCGAGCACGTCCAACTCACGCACGTCGGTCTGGGTGAAATAATGCGCCGCACCGATCGAGCTGAAGGCGGCGTTGGGGTCCAGGCCCGACGACGCGTCCCAATCGCCGGTATCGGAGGTCAAGGCGAAGTTGGCGAGGTTGGTGGTGCCGCCATCGATGGAGAAGTGCGCGGCCGTCCCGTCGACAAAATCGCGGGTCGTACTGCTGCCGTTGCCCTGGTAGCGGAACAGATCGAGCGGAGAATAGTCGCCGTTTTGCCCGACCAGCGATACGCGGCCGAGCGCGTGCGAAATTTCATGTTCGGCGACGCCGACCAGATCCCAAAGACCGGACACGCCGCGGTTGTTGACGTCATAATTATAGTGGACGCCGCCCGCGCCATCGGCCTGGAAGTTCACCGTGCCGTCACTGATGCCGGCGATCGTGCTGTAAGGCGTTAATCCGAGTGCCTTGTCCAACGCATTGCCGCCGAACCAGTTCGCAGCCGACCCGCCCGTGGGATCGCTTGCCCCCAGAAAGGCCGCAGCCGTCAAATCGTCCGCCGATTGTGAGCTCTGGCTCAGCAACGCGTTGCGATACGTGCTGTAAGTGCGCAGATAGTCCGCAGTCGAACCCGCGCTCGCGCCGCTGGCGATGTTGCCGTAGTTGATGTCCAGCGTCACTGTGATGTTGTTGGTGTAGAGGCGATCGAAATAGTTGGCCGCCTCTTGGATCGCGGCCTTGAACCCGGCCGGTGCCGCATTCACGTTCGACTGGAAATTCAGAATGATGTTCATGGCCTGCCCCCGGGACTGATTACGGTCATTTTTGACGACCAGCAAAAACTCACGATTTCAAACTGCAATTTTGGTTGAATGCAGTCAATATAACAATCTTTGGTTGCTGTGTATTCACATAACCTTTGCACTGCGTATCATGGACGCGGATCCATATCCACAAAACTGAGAACCTTCTATCCGCAAAGTTTGAACGTTTCTTTCACAAAATGCAGCGAACCGGGATTTCGCCTCTCACGTCTTGTGCGTAAGTTTCATGCGTGGAATGAGCACGGCCAGTACCGCTCCCAGACGCGATCTCAGATCGTGGTCGCGCGGCGCCAAGGTCATGCCGTGCTTCAAGGCAAAGCATTCGATCTCCAGCGGGAAGTCATGCAACCGGCTCGCCCGCGCATACCGATGATAGGCTGCAATCGCGTAGGCAAAGCGATCGCGATCAGCCGTCATCTCCAATACCGCCTGTTCGCGGCCATCCATCAGGATCACCATCGGATCGATGCCGTCTTCCGGGTCGGCAAAGCGCAGCAACGGATGCGCCGCCGTCGTCATCGTCTGCAGTTGCCGCAGCCGGTTCTTGAGATCTTCCCGGCTCGGGTCGCGACGAATATATTCCTCAAGTGCATATGTCTCGAGAGCCGGTGACACCGATCGCCGAACCGCGATTTTTCCCAAGTTGCGCGCGAGATCGCTGATCGCTGCGACGTCGACCACGCTATCCCCAGACCGCAGCTTATCCAGCATTGCGTGCTCGATTGCGTCGAGTTCACCTAACGCGTGCTGTTCGGGCTCCGATAGGCCGACTGCGGTTGCCACGCTGCCGACGGTGGTGCTCAGTTCGAGCGAGGTGCGGAACGGCTGCGATCTGATCTTTTCCAGTACGACGCTGATATTGACGGTCGGAATTTGTCGTCCCGCCCAATTGGCATCAAGACGCTCTGCCAGCTTGTCGTCGATGAGGCTGCGGTAAGGGCCGACCAGCTTTTCGAGCATGCCGTCCAAGCCGCGTGGTCCCTTGTCCGGCCCGCCATAGCTGAATTTACGGATGGCATATTGATTGGCCGTCGCCAGGTCAAAAAACAATCTAGGATTGTAGTTGAAGTAACCGTGATCGAGATATCCAGTCATCGGCAGGGCATGATAAATCAATCCACCAACCTTCACGGCATCGTGGATGACACGGAACGAATTGAATTGATTGAGGACATGCTCGGTGGTGCCGCAATTCAAGACGAGATCGAATTGGCCACGCAGCGATGGCGGAAGTTCCTCGACGTTCAGATCGAATATCTGCGTTTTAAAGCCATTGAAAATATCATACGAGAGATAGTCGATGCCGATGCGTTCCAGCAAATCACCGAGCCAGGCGCCATTCAGTCCGCCGAATTCCGGGTGCACGTTGGCGCCCAGGCTCAATGCCCTGGCATAATCGAGCATCGCGTCTTTGTCGAAACGGGGATGATGCGCGCGTAGAAACACGAGGATTTGCGCGACGCTGGCGCCGTGCAGGTTCTGCGAACCGATATCGAGCACCCGCAATGGTCGTTGATGCAGGCGTGGGTCTTTGAACAGGCGCGTCAATTCTTTGAGGGAAATGCCCATTTACGGCCTTGGCGCGGACTTCTGCTGTAAACACCAGGAGCTACCAGTTCGCCGGACTTGAAATAAGCAACCCAGGATTGTTCGCGACCGTTTGGCGTTGTGTGCGTCCAGGTTCGCGGTCAGAATGCAATTTCGATTGCTCGCAGCAAGGCCCCGCTTCCATGCCCACCGTCTCGCAAGGTCCGACGTCACGCATCTTTTTCTCGCAGCGATTGCGCTTGCACTACGCCGATTGGGGCAATCCAAATGCACCGCCTTTGCTGTTGATCCACGGCGGGCGCGATCACTGTCGCAATTGGGATTGGGTGGCGAGCCGCCTGCGCCGTGATTGGCACATCATCGCGCCCGACCTGCGTGGCCATGGCGACAGCCAGTGGTCGACCACCGGCGCTTACAACATGGAAGGTTATATCTACGACTTGGCCCAACTGATCGATCAGCAGAAGCTGGCACCGGTCACGGTCATCGCGCATTCGCTGGGCGGCGGCATCGCACTCAGGTATGCCGGAATCTTTCCAGACAAGATCAAGCGGCTGATCGCCATCGAGGGGCTGGGTCCGTCGCCGAAGATGCAGGCAGAGCGCGACCAGCAGACCATGCCCGAACGCATGCAGAAGTGGGTCGCCAAGCAGCACGAACTGTCCGGCCGCCTGCCGCGCCGGTATGGCTCGGTTGAGGAAGCTTTCAAGCGCATGCGCGACGAAAACAAGCATCTGTCCGAGGCGCAGGCGCTGCACCTGACGGAACATGGCGTCAACCAGAACGAAGATGGCACCTACAGCTGGAAGTTCGACAACTACGTGCGCGTCTTCCCGCCGGTCGACATGAGCCGCAGCGACGTGGCCGGGCTGTGGTCGCGGATCACCTGCCCGACGTTGCTGGCCTATGGCCGGGAAAGCTGGGCATCGAACCCGGCGGAAGATGGTCGCCTCGCTTATTTCAAGACCGCGCGTGTCGAAAGCTTCGAGGGTGCCGGCCATTGGGTTCATCACGACAAGCTGGATGAATTCATGCGCGTCGCGGAGGCGTTCTTGCGGGAGTGACGGCCCGTGTGCGCTGCAGAAATTTGCATTTCGCAAATTTTTGCGGTGCAGACACGGGACCTTTGCAAACTCGGATTGCGCGGCAATCGATGCGTGCTCCGGCGGTCCCGCGTCTGCGAAACAGCATTCTGCTTCGCTACATGCTGCGCCGCGCGCCGGACTGTGCGCGTGAAATCTTCTGTTTGTTTCTGCAACCTGTGACGTTGGTGCTCTTGAGCCGGGGGCGGCGCATGCGCTAACGGTGCGGCATGGCAAAGTCACCGACGATTCCCCCCCCGAGCGGCCCGCAAGGCGAACCGGTCAATCTCAAGGATGCGCTCGAGGAGCGTTACCTGGCCTATGCGCTGTCGACGATCATGTCGCGCGCGCTGCCGGATGTGCGCGATGGCCTGAAGCCCGTGCACCGGCGCATTCTGTACGCGATGCGTGAACTGAAGCTCGATCCGGACCAGGGCTATAAGAAAAGCGCGCGCGTGGTCGGCGATGTGATCGGCAAATTCCATCCGCACGGCGATCAGTCCATCTACGATGCGCTGGTGCGACTGGCGCAGGACTTTGCCGTGCGCTATCCGATGGTCGATGGGCAAGGCAATTTCGGCAACATCGACGGCGATAACGCCGCAGCCATGCGCTACACCGAAACGCGCATGACGGAGGTGGCGCAGGCGCTGCTCGAGGGGATCGACGAGGACACCGTCGATTTCAAGTTCACGTTCGATAACGTCACCGAAGAACCGGTCGTACTGCCGGGCAATTTTCCAAATCTGCTGGCCAACGGATCGTCCGGTATCGCCGTCGGCATGGCGACCAATATTCCGCCGCACAACGTCGATGAACTGTGCGCGGCGGCGCTGCATCTGATCAAGCATCCGAACGCGTCGGTCGAGAAGATCGTCGAGTTCGTGCCGGGACCGGATTTTCCCACCGGCGGCGTGATCGTCGAACCGCATGCACAGATTCTTGAGGCCTACCGCACCGGACGCGGAGGCTTCCGCTTGCGTGCCAAATGGCACAAAGAGGAACTGCCGCGCGGCGGCTATCAGATCGTCATCACCGAGATTCCCTATCAGGTGCAGAAGGCCAAGCTGGTCGAGAAGCTGGCGGAACTCATCACCGAGAAAAAGTCGCCGCTGCTCGGCGATGTACGCGATGAAAGTGCCGAGGATATCCGGTTGGTGCTGGAGCCCAAGACGCGCAATATCGACGCGAACGTGTTGATGGAAAACATGTTCCGCAATTCGGAACTGGAGGTCCGCTTCGGCCTCAACATGAACGTGTTGAGCCGTGGGCAGGTGCCGAACGTCCTGAGCATCAAGGACGTGCTCAAGGAGTGGCTCGATCACCGCAAGGACGTGCTGGTCCGCCGCTCGAAATTTCGCCTGAACAAGATCGAGAACCGGCTGGAGGTGCTCGACGGCTATCTGATCGCCTATCTGAACCTCGATGAAGTCATCCGTATCGTCCGTTTCGAGGACGAGCCGAAGGCCAAGCTGATGGCCCGCTTCAAGCTGACGGATGTGCAGGCCGAGGCGATCCTCAATCTCCGCCTGCGCGCGTTGTCGCGCCTGGAGGAAGGCGAGATCAAGAAAGAGCACGCCAAGCTGTCGGCCGAAAAGCGCGATATCAAGGCGCTGCTGGCGTCGGACGAAATGCAGTGGGACAAGATTGCCGGCGAAGTGAAGGCGACTCGCGAGGCCTATTCGAAGAAAACGCCGCTCGGCAAGCGCCGCTCGCAGTTCGAGGACGCGCCGGAGTTAGACCCCGCGCTCGAAGCGGCGATGGTGGAAAAAGAACCGATCACGATCATTCTGTCGGATAAGGGCTGGGTTCGCGCGCTCAAGGGACATCAGGACGACCTGTCGAAGCTCGAGTTCAAGCAGGGCGACGGTCTCAAACGATCGATCAAGGCGACGACGGCGGACAAGCTTGTGTTGTTTGCGACCAACGGCAAGTTCTTCACCATCGAGCCCAGCCAGTTGCCCGGCGGTCGCGGCCATGGCGAACCGTTGCGGTTGATGGTTGAGCTGGAGGAAAACCACGACTTCCTCGAACTGTTCGCCCACGATCCCGAGCGCAAGCTGCTGGTGGCGTCGAGTTCCGGCCACGGCTTCATCGTGCCCGAGGCGGAGGTGATCGCTTCAACCCGCAAGGGCAAGCAGATCCTCGCCGTCGCCGATGGCGACATGGCTACGGTGTGCGTGGCAGCCTACGGCGACATGATCGCCAGCGTCGGCGCGAACCGTAAGATGCTCGTCTTCAAGGCGGAGGAATTGCCGGAGATGACGCGCGGCAAGGGCGTGATCCTGCAGCGCTTTGCCGAGGGGGCGTTGTCCGACGTCAGGGTGTTCGGCAAAAAAGATGGCCTGACGTGGCTTGACACCGCCGGCCGCACGTTCACGCTGCAGTGGCCCGACCTCAAGGAATGGTCGGGCACGCGGGCTCAAGCCGGCAAGATCGTGCCGAAGGGCTTTCCGCGTTCCAACACGTTCGGGCCGGCCTTCGGATGACGGGGCGCATCCGGTGGCGACTTGAGTGCTTCCGGATAAAGTGTGCCCCGGACGGGATATCGGCGGTGTGAAGCGGTATTTCGATAGCAAGCGGAAACGCAGGGCTAGGGTCGTTTCGTGAGGCTGCCAGCACCGGAAAGACCCTGAGGGCGGGAGCGGAATTTTGAAGCGTGCATTTGGCGCCTTCTCGATAGTGATCGGTGCGCTGTTCACACTTGCGCCAATGGTTCCGGCTGCTGCTGGCGACGTCCGGGTCGCCGATAGCTGCGCCCGGTCCGATTTTGAATCCGTGGTCGATGACGCGGGGCAGGTTCTGCGTCAGTTGACGCAGAAGCATTCGCCTCCCTTCCAGGCCAAGCTCCGGGCGCTGAAAGACCGGCGCGGCTGGACGCACGACCAGTTCGTCAGCGAGGGCATGCGCTTTGTCCGCGACGACAAGATCACGGCACTTGAAGAACGGTCCGGCCAGCTGCTGGCGAAGATCAATGGCTCCGGTGCCGAGGGGGCGGGCTCGGTCGATTGCACGCTTTTGGAAGCGCTGAAGAGCGACATGAGCGCACTCGTGTCGATCCAGGTTGAGAAGTGGGACTACATGTTCACGACGATCGATGCTGAACTCGCAAAATGATGCCGGTTCGGCCGTTGTGCACCGTGACAAAAAATTAATTTTGATAATATTCAAATATTTAGTAATTTTTATGCAGTTCGCATGATCAAGTTGCCCGAGTTAAGCGTTGAAGATCAGCGGTTTCGTGGCTAAGCCTCAAGCCGCATACAGACCTTTCGTGCATGAACGGTGAAACACATACTACCCAGCCACGCATTCTTAAATTCCGGGCTCTGCCCATTTGGGTGAAGAGCCGCGTACGGCTTTTCGGCGGCACCCTCAGCGGCGTGCGGTCGCGGCCTTAACACCAGGAGAACTGAACATGAAATTTGCAACTCTCGCTCTATCGACCATGATGGCCTGTGTCATGAGCGTGGGGATCGCTTCGGCGCAGACCACCACGACGCCCATGACCAAACAGCCCGACGCCAAGTCGATGCCAATGGACAAGTCCGTGGACAAGTCGGCTTCGAGTTCGCGGACGATGAAAAAGTCCAAGAGCATGAAAATGGCCAAGCCCGCCGCCACGCGCAGTGCAATCTCCATGTCCTGCTCGGCCGATGCCAACGCCAAGGGCCTGCACGGCAAGGCGCGCAAGACCTTCCGCAAGTCGTGCATGAAGGGTCAGCCGATGATGAAGTCGAAGATGTAATTTCGAGTGACGCCAGATGATCGTCAGAGCCTGCGGCGTGCCAAGCGCCGCAGGTTTTTTATTGCCTCGCTTGCCGAACTGTCGGTGGTCCCATAGCGTCAGTGGGCATGCGACAGCTCGGGGCACTGGTTGATCATGATGGGCGACATCTCTCGACGAAACATTCTGGCCGCGACCGGCAGCACAGTGCTGTTTGCAGGCGTGGGTTGGCGCGCGCAAGCGCAAGCGCGGCCACTGCCCGTGGTCTTCGTGCATGGCAACGGGGACACGGCCGGCTTGTGGATGACCACGCTGTGGCGCTTGGAGGGCAACGGTTACCCGCCGGATCTGCTGCATGCAGTCGATCTCGTTAATCCGCAGGCGCAAGCGGTCGACGGCACATCGATGCCCGGCCGCTCGTCATCGACCGACGTGATGCGGCAATTGGCTGCCGAGGTGGTTGCGGTCAAGCTCCGAACCGGTGCGGCGAAGGTGGTGCTGGTCGCGCAATCGCGTGGCGGCAATACGGTGCGCAACTACATCAAGAATGGCGGCGGCGCCGAACATACCGCGTTGGCGATCCTGTGCGGCGCCGTTAATCACGGCGTCGTCGTGTCCGACACGTTGCTTGTCGGCAGTGAATTCAACGGCGCATCGGCGTTCATGCGTGACCTCAACGGGACGCCGGGCGAGGTGGTGGCCGGCGTGCGCTTCGTCACCATCCGCAGCGCCGACAACGATAAGTTCGCCCAGCCCGACGGCAAATATCTGGGCCAGCCGGGCGTGCCAACGGGGGTGGGCTTTGACGGACCTGCACTTGCCGGTGCCGAAAATATCGTCATCCCCAAGCTCGATCATCGCGAGACCGGTTACGCGCCGGAGGCTTTTGCTGTCATCTACAAGGCGATCACGGGCAACGCTGCGGCATCACTGGCCATAATGCCCGAGGCCAAGCCGGTACTTGACGGCAAGATTTCAAGCTTCGAGGCGGGTTCGCCGACCAACATCGGGGTGGCCGGAGCCAAGGTGACCGTTTACCGGGTGGCGGAAACGGATGGCCAGCGGCAAGGCCAAGCGCTGTATCAACGCACGACGATGACCGATGGCCGCTGGGGTCCGTTCGATGCGGATCCGACGGCGCGTTACGAGTTCGTCGTCGAGATTGCCGGTCAGCCGATCACCCACGTCTATCGCTCGCCGTTTCCACGCTCGTCGAGCCTCGTCCATTTCAGGCCGCAACCGCTGGCAAATGGCGACGCCGATGCTGCTGGTGTCGTCTACTTGCAGCGGCCGCGAGGCTATCTTGGCCGCGGCCGCGATGTCGTGGAACTCGGTGGCAAGCCCGCTGCGGGCATTCCAGATGGGGTGCCGAGCGTGTCGACCAGCAAGCTGTTGCTGCCGACTGCCGCGCCGCAGACAGTCGTCGGCCGCTTCAATGCCGAAAGCATCGCCGCCCGATCATGGCCGCTGGCCGAAAATCGCGTGAGCGTCATCGAGTTGACTTACTGACCCCCATCACAAGCTGCGGCGGCCAAGGCTCGGCCGATCAAGTCGCGTGCGTTCCAGTTCGATGATCGGCCCGTCCGGTTCTGCCAAACCGCGCGCGACCAGTTCGATGTGCGCAGGCGCGTCGCCGTCGGATCGGATGTTGAAATAATGCGCGCGCGCCAGCGGCTCGCCTTTGGGCGCGTTGCGGCCGACCGACGCCGATGGCACACCGACAATGGCGAAGGTCCCGTCAGGCCCGTGGAACGGCGTGACGGAGCGCCGGTGGTTGTGCCCGTGCAGCACAAGCTCCGCGCCGGAGGTGCGCAAGATGTCCGCGAGGTCAGCTGCATCGGTCAGTTCGTGGTGGGGATCGGCGCCGCCCGGTAAGGGTGGATGATGCAGCATCACCACGCGCACCAAGCCATCGCGGCGCGTTTCGCTGAGAATGCGAGCGAGATCGGCGCGCTGCTCGGCTCCAAGCCGTCCCGTGGCAATGCCCGGCGCTGTCTCCACCGCCGAATTGAGCCCGATCAACGCGACCCGCGTGCGTCCGCGCGCGACCACGCGCACGAACGGAAAAGCTGATGCGCCAGCGTATTTCTGGCCCTCTGCGTCAGCCGTGAAATAGGCCCGCCACGGCACCAGCGCGTCGACGCCGAGCGTGCGCCCACCACTGCGCGCGTAAATGTCGTGGTTGCCGGGAACGACGCTGACATCGGCTGCCGCGCCGAGCCGCCGCAACCACACGGCTGCGCGTTCGATCTCGGCCGGCAGACCCAGGTTGGCCATGTCGCCGCCGACGGCGATGTGGGTCGGCTGCTGGGCTGAAACATCGTCGGCGATGCGACCTGCAGTTTTCGGCAGATGCACGGTTTTGCGGGTGCGGTGCCAATTGAACCACCCCGTCGCTCGCTTCAAGTTGAGCAATGGCCAAGGGATTGGCGGCAATGGCCCAAGGTGCACATCCGACAGGTGGGCCAGTGTGACGGTATGCTCCGGCATCGATAAGCAACCATTCTGAGGCTGAGACGTTTATGTACAATTGATCGGTGCGGGCCGCGCCGGCTATTGTTGCAAGCGGTGAAGATTTGCCCGCTTCCCTCCAATACGGTTGCAGATTGTCATGACACTCCTATTCGATGATCAACAGCGATTTTTAGCGGGCGGCGTCTTGCTGTGGCGGCTGATCGGTTTTGCTGCGCGGTTGACGTCGGCGCTCGCTCTCATTGGTATCACGTCGGCGCACGCGCAAAATGTCTCGGCTGCTTCGCCACGCGCGGGTGTCACCGACTTCGCCGGCCAATATGCGCAGGTTTTCGTGCCCAACGTTACGCCTCAGGAAGCACTGAGAAACCCGCCGCAGTTCGGTTCGCCGACCCCAAAAATGCATCTTGATCTAGATCGCCGCCTCGATGATCACGGCGCCGTTCAGAGATACCCGTTCGCCGGCTACAGTGGCGGCGGAGCCGTCGTGCCTAATTACGGCAGCGGACAGTCCGACACGTCGAATGCCAGCTTATGCGCGCCGCTGCTAAAGAAGTACCAAGTGACCAAGGTCAGTAAATGGCAGAAGCGCTACAACGGCTGCATGCACGGCAACTTCAATGGCCTCGATCAATTATGAGTATCGATAAAGAACTTGCAGAACCTAAGCTGCAAGGCCTCATACTTCCGCAATAGGACAGCGTCGTTAGCAAACCCGCTTGATCAAAGCTGGTCCATGGCCGGAGGTCCTGGCCGGGAAGTATGAGGCACCCTTCAGTCGAGGTCGCTCAGCGAAAGCGGGCATTGACGCCATCGAGTGCTTTTGCGCCGGGGCAGAGTTCGCTCATCGGCACGGAATTCAGCGCGCGGGAATCCGACGACAATACATCGTGCAGGTCTTGCTGGGCTGCGTTGACATA
>JANXYD010000184.1 GCA_025350265.1 Hyphomicrobiaceae bacterium
GAGATCGGCCACCGTGATCGAGGTGCGCCAGAGGCGGAACGACGGCACTAGCGAGGGGCGCGGCGCATCCTCCACCACAAACAGATGCGCCTGCAGTCGCTCGACAGGCTCCGGCCGGCGCAGCAACGACACGCCGACGAAGGCCAGTGCGTTGAGGCCCACGCTCCACACCACGCCGTGCGTCAACGGGTCGAGTTGCAGATAGAGCAGGGCCTGCGGTGCCAGCATCGCCAATCCGAACGGCCCCGGCTCAAGCACATGTGCATCCAGCAGGCCGGCCTGGATGAACCACGGCACAACCAGCGTGTAGGTCCACATCACGATGCCGATGGTCATGCCGGCAATCGCCCCCGCCGCCGTCGCTTGACGCCAGACCAGTCCGATAAAGAATGCCGGTGCCAATTGAGCGATGCCGGCGAATGACACCAGCCCGATGGAGGCCAGCCCATTGTTGGCGCCGAGCAGCCTGTAGAATCCGTACCCGAGACCAATGATCGCCACGATCGCCACGCGGCGAATCGCCAGCAGCAGCCCCACCATGTCCGACTGATCGCCCACCGCGCCGAAGCGGCTGCGCAACAGCACGGGTGCCACCAACCCGTTGCACACCATCAGCGCCAGCGCGACCGAATCGACAATCACCATCGCGGTCGCCGCAGACAATCCACCCACGAAGGCGATCATCGTCATGACGCCGGCATCGGCTTTCAACGGCAGTGCCAGCACGAACGTATCGGGCGTGAACGTATCGCGTGGCAGGGTGGCGAGGCCTGCCACCGCGATCGGAATAACGAAGACGTTGATGGCGACCAAATACAGCGGAAACAGCCAGCTCGCGCGCCGCAATTCTGCATCCGACGTGTTTTCGACGACGATGACGTGAAATTGCCGCGGCAACAGCAGCACCGCCACAAAGCTCAGCCCGGTGACCGTCACCCAGAACGAGCCATGGAACGGATGGGTGAACAGCGCGCGGATTTCCGAGCCCTTGCCGAGCCGGTCGTAGATGCTCCACGGATCGGCGGTCAGATCACCGAAGGCGGTGAACAGGATGAAGGCACCGACGGCCAGGAAGGCGGCGAGCTTGACCATCGATTCCGCCGCGATCGCCAGCATCAGGCCATGCTGGTGCTCGGTGGCGTCGGCGTGCCGGGTGCCGAACAGAATGGCGAACAGCGCCATCGCCACAGCCACGATCAACGCGGTATCGACCGGCAGCGCCAGCTTCGACATGGCGTGTGCGCCGAGTACCGTTTCGACCGACAGCGCCACCGCTTTCAATTGCAGGGCGATGTACGGCAGCGCGCTCAGCACGGCAATGACGGTTACGACCGCCGCCACACTCTGGCTTTTGCCATAGCGGGAGGCGAGGAAGTCGGCGACGGAAGTGATGTTCTGATTTTTAGCGAGGCGGACGATGCGGCGGATCAGCGGCGTGCAGACCAGGAAGCAGATCATCGCCCCGGTGTAGACCGGCAGGAAATCATAACCGGTCGATGCGGCGAGACCGACGCTGCCGTAGAACGTCCATGAGGTGCAGTAGACCGCGATCGACAATGCGTAGATCAACGGGCGGCCCCGACCCGACGGCCGCAACGCCGGCACGCGATCGCCGAGCCACGCGATAGCGAACAGCGCGCCGACGTAGGCAAGCGCCATGCCCACGAGGAACGGTCCGCTGATCATAGGTCTCCACCAAGCTCACTGCGTCCGGATCCGGATCGCCATCCGGCGAGCGTAGCCGAATTTTCAGCCCGCGTCGTGTGAAGACACGTGGTCGAGGCCTCGCCCATTGGTCGCCTGATCGCCGCGCGCGCAGGCAATATCAGACTGATATTTAGGCAACTCACGACCGTTTGCTCATACTTTGGGCAGCAAAATCGCATCGGCCGCTATTATCGCCATGCGCTTCATGACAAGCATACCCAACAACCTAAGCACCGGCTCCGGCGTGCACCGACGGCAACTCGCAGCGCCGTTTTCAACTCCGGTTTGCCCGCGCCGTCAGCCGTAACATTCGCAAGGACACCGCAATGTCATACCTCGCGCCCGCGGAATTCGTCGCGAAAATGGTCGATGCCGGCGAATCGAAAATATTCACATCGGCCCGTGACACGCTGATCCGCGCCTATATGGCCGGTGCCATTCTCGCGCTCTCCGCCGCCTTCGCCGTCACAGTCAACGTCCAAACCGGGCAACCGCTCGCCGGCGCGGTGCTGTTCCCGGTTGGCTTCTGCCTGTTGTATCTGCTCGGCTTCGACCTTCTGACAGGCGTCTTCACGCTGGTGCCGCTGGCGTGGATCGACCGCCGCCCCGGCGTGACGCTGGGTGGCGTTCTGCGCAATTGGACGCTGGTGTTCTTCGGCAACTTCGCCGGCGCGCTGACGGTTGCGGTCATGATGGCGGTGATCTTCACCTTCGGCTTCACCACGGCACCCGATGCCGTCGGCCAGAAAATCGGCTCGATCGGTGAAGCGCGCACCGTCGGCTACGCAGCGCACGGTGCCGCCGGCATGTTGACGCTGTTCATTCGCGGCGTCCTCTGCAACTGGATGGTATCGACCGGCGTCGTCGCAGCCATCATGTCCACCTCGGTGTCGGGCAAGGTGATCGCGATGTGGATGCCGATCATGCTGTTCTTCTACATGGGCTTTGAGCATTCGATCGTGAACATGTATCTGTTCCCGTCCGGTCTGATGCTCGGCGGCAAATTCTCGATCATGGACTATTTCATCTGGAATGAGATTCCGACCGTCGTCGGCAATCTCGTCGGCGGCCTCACCTTCGTCGGCCTCACGTTGTATTCCACGCACATGCGCACCGGAGCCAAGCGCGCTCAGCCCGCACCCTCGATGCGCATCGCCGCTGAGTGATCTGATCTTGCCCAGACCTCGCCGGCAACGGCTAAGCCATCATGTCCACGAGGGCTAAAGCCATGTCCGGCGAACTTTCCATTGCCCTCGGACAGTGGTCGGACAAAGGTCTGAAGCCGTCCAACCAGGACTTCCACGGCGCGCTGATCCCCTCCCCGCGCGACTGCGGCGTCAAGGGAATTGCGGTCGCCATCGCCGACGGCATCTCGTCGAGCAACGTCAGCCACATCGCCGCCGAACAGGCGGTCAAATCGTTCCTCACGGACTACTATTGCACGTCGGAATCCTGGACCACCAAGACCTCCGGCTCACGCGTCATTGCGGCGACCAATACGTGGTTGCACGGGCAGAATCGTCGCGGCCCCGACCCTTACGAGCGCGACAAGGGCTACGTGTGCACGTTCAGCGCACTCGTGCTCAAGTCGCAGACGGCGCACATTTTCCATGTCGGCGATGCGCGGATTTTCCGCCTCGCCGGCACATCCCTTGAGCAGCTGACGACCGACCATCGGGTGACGCTGTCCTCGGCGCAGAGCTACCTGGGCCGCGCGCTTGGCGTCAATCAGAACGTCGAGATCGACTATCTGACCTGTGCGATCAGCCCGGGCGACGTGTTCGTGCTGGCTACCGATGGTGTCTACGAGCACATCGGAGCCGATGCCGTTGTCGCGGCGGTCCACACGCATGCCGACCGCCTCGACCACGCCGCGCGCGTCATCGTCGAGGCCGCCCTGGCCAACGCCAGCGGCGATAACCTGACTGTGCAGATCGTTCGCGTCGAGAGCGTTCCGACGGGCGAGGCCGCCGAGGTAGCCGAGCGGACCAGCGACTTGCCGCCCGCGCCGGTGCTTGAGCCAGGCATGATCTTCGAGGGCTATCGCATCCTGCGTACGCTGCACGCTTCGAGCCGCAGCCACATCTATCTCGCCAAGGATATCGACGATGGCACGGAGTTGGCACTCAAGGTGCCCTCAGTCGATTTGCGCGGCGATCCGACCTACCTCAAGCGCTTCATGATGGAGGAATGGGCGGCGCGCCGGGTTGGCAGCGCGCATGTTCTTAAGCCCGCGCCGCAGCGTCGAAAGCGCAACTTCCTTTACGTGACGATGGACTATATCGACGGGCAGACTTTGGCCCGGTGGATGATCGACAATCCGAAGCCAAGCCTTGACGTCGTCCGCAGCATCATCGAGCAGATCGCTGCAGGTCTCAGGGCCTTCCATCGCATGGAGATGCTGCATCAGGATGTGCGGCCTGCCAACATCATGATCGACCGTTCCGGCACCTGGCGCATCATCGACTTCGGCTCGACCAGGATCGCCGGCGTGATGGAGGCCTCACCCACCGCCGCGCACGGCGACATGCTCGGCACAGCCCAATATACAGCGCCCGAATACCTGGTCGGGGATGCCGGCTCGCCTGCGTCCGATCTTTATGCGCTCGGCGTCATTGCCTATCAATTGCTGACCGGACGTCTGCCTTATGGTACGCTCATGGTGCAGGCGCGCTCGCGTGCGCAACAGTCGCGGATCGCCTATGTGCCGGCGACCCAGTTCAATTCCGATGTGCCCGGCTGGATCGACGCAGCGCTCCGGAAAGCCGTGCATCCCAACCCGCTCAAGCGTCAGCAGGCACTTTCGGAATTCACCCACGATTTGCGTCATCCCCGCGATGGGTTGCTGGGACATCGGCCAGTCCCCTTGCTCGAACGCAATCCGGCGCTGGTCTGGCAGGCCGTGGCGGCCGTGCTCGCAGCCATCGTGGTCATCCAGGCCGTCATGAAATAAGTGCCCTGAATGCCCCGGACGGATTTCCGGGAGGCCATCTCCCCCACAGTCATCCACGCCTCGTTCGTAGGGCGCAATACGCCCCAACCGGGCTATTGCGCCCTACAATTGCCAATAACCACACCGGCCAAAACCGTGTGGAGTTGCTCATTTTCCGCCTCTGCTCCCCTCGCAAAGCGAGGGGCGGGGCTGTGGCAGGCGTGGTTGATCGAAGATAGGTGACGCGCTGCCACCTTGCCCCAATTTGCCGCCGGGGGATCGCTCGACTGCCATGCTGATCAGGCATGAGCACGATT
>JANXYD010000198.1 GCA_025350265.1 Hyphomicrobiaceae bacterium
CTTGACACAGCGTAGAGTCGCTCGGCAACAACAGACAATTCAAATGTTGATGAACAGTCTTTGGGATGAAGATTTCATCAAGGATTGGCGCTCGTTCAATCGTATTATCGGTGACCAAAACCAGGTCATGAAAGACCTAGAGAAATGGAGAGCCGGGCGGGAGACGCGACGCCGTGGAGAATGGCAAACACTCTCGGATGCAGATCGAACTGAGATAGAGGAAGCTGACATAAAAGTTTCAGTCGTTCGTCAATGCTTGAACCACTACGAACTTGTGTCGATTGGCATTCGAGAAGGCATCTATGACGAGAAGATTTATCGGCGATGGTACAATCAGTCCGTTGTGCGAGATTGGATCGCGACCAGGGTTGTAATTGATCTTTTTCGCAAGGACATTGCAAAAGACTCTGGCTTCGCCAGTGCAAATAGGCTGTTTGCCGAATTCGATGAAATGGCTCGTCTTTGGAGCGCGGCGGAAGTTAAGCGGTCAAAGTTACGAAGCGTTCCTTTAGGCAATGGCAGGAAGCTAACTTTTCGTTTTTCTCGTTGAGGCACCGGTAGTGAGCGAACGGAATGGGTCGAAATTGTGCGCTATCGCGACCGCTCACGCCACCACGGGGAAGCTCATAAAACCCTGGATCAGATGCCACAAGCGTTGGCGTTGGGGGCCGATCATGCCACCGCCGTGCGGAAGTCCATGCACTTTGACGAACTGCTTGTCGGTGCTGGCGAGTTCGCGGAAGAAACGAAACAGTTCGGCCTCGCTCTCGTTGCCGTCATGCTCCGGACGGATCAGGCAGACGGGGCACGCTAACTTCGCCGGATCGACCATCGGCATGTTGACGGCCATGTCGAGATAGGTGCCCGACGGTACGCTGTCGCCAAACTTCAACTCAAAGTCAGCCAGCGCTTTCATGATCGCTGCGTCCCCCGCGCCGGGCACGTCGCGATTGAATACGTTGTCGATCTGCGCTTTGCCGAACGGGCGGCGTGGGCTGGCGCGCAAGCTGTCCGCGTTCTTGCGGCGGCGTTCGATCTCCGGCGCATCCTTGCCGGTATAAGTGAAGGCGTGCAACACGAGCTTGGATACCCGCTGCGGCTCGGCGTTGGCGAAAGCACCTGCGCGGATGGCACCGGATGACTCGCCGAACATCAGTACCGACGCTTGCCCCGTGACTTTCTCCAGCAGCGGCAGCGCTGCCTTGAGATCGTCGACGCCTGATTGAATGCCGCTGTTGGACTGGGTGCGGGCGGAGAAGCCGTAGCCTTCGTGATCCATTGTCCAGACATCGTAGCCGAGGCGGGCGAAGTGATCCATGACGGAATGGCTGCCGTCACCGGGGAGTTGCAGATCATAGCTTGAGCGGCTGGCGAAGGTGGAGCCGTGCACGAAAAACAGCACCGGCCGCGGTTTAGCTGCACGCGCCGCAAGGTTCTTGCGATAGACGTAGAGCTTCACGTCGCCCTTCATGACGTAGCGCTCTTCGGCTGCGACACGCGCGGGGGCTGCGGCGGATGCAGCCGAAGGCGCGGTGGCGGCGAAGGCTGCGCCACCAGCCGCAGCGATCGCGGTTCGACGGCTCAGGACGTGGTCTCGATTTGCAATGCGCGCCATGAGTGATCCGTGGGTGATGTTGCAATCAAGGTTTGGGTGAGCATGTCCGTGTCGTGCTTGCTTCAACTCCGGTCGCGGGAACCAACCGAGATAGCCCCGCGCGGGCGTAGTGCATGCGGCTTGCTATGGCGCGCAACGTGTTGCGCATGCGTTTTGCTGCCGCTCACTTCACCGTCACCAATCCGACTTCGTTGGTCAGGCTGTTGGCTGTGGCGGGGTTGCCGTCGGGGGTGACCACCATGTTGCGCACGATATCGCCGCCGCCGGCACCAGGGAAAGCCCAAGTCTGGAATTTTTCAGAAGTCGGATCGAAGCGTACCATCGTGTTGGGTTTGGCTCCGCTTTCCGAATACCAGACGGCGCCCTTGGTGTAGACGATGCCGTAGGGTTCTGATTTTGGCCCGCTCGGCGATGACCACTCCTTGACTGAACCTGTGGTGGTATCGAGCGCCCCAAGGTAGCCGCGTGCGAAATCGGAATACCAGATGCGATCATCTGGCCCGATGGCCAGGCGGCGCGGGCGGGCGCCTGCATCCGGCAACGCATATTCCTTGATCTGCATATCAGCGCCGGTGATGCTCATGATCTTGTTGGCACCGAATTCGACGATGAATACGACGTTTTTGGAATTGAGCGCCATGCCGTAGGGGCGCGACTTCTCGGTTGGCGAGGTGACGAGCTTGACCGCCGACTTGGGATCGAGCTTGGGGTCAAGGCGGCCGATCATGTTGGCCTGCTGCACGGTGAACCACAAAATTCCATCCCGGTCGAAAATCAGCGTGTGCGGATCACGCGCCTTGGGATCTGGCATTTTGTATTCAGTGACGGCGCCCGTCTTGGGATCGAGCTTGCCGATGAGACCGAGGTTGTTGCCGGTAAACCAGATATTGCCCGCCGCATCCTCTGTCAGCCCATGCGGCCCGGTATGCGGCGACTTCAGCACGAACTCCTTCATCTCGCCGGTTTTCGGATCGAGGCGGCCGAGGCGGTTCGACAATTGACCGGTCCACCAGATCGCGCCGTCGCGGGTGGCGAGCGGATCGTGCGGACGCGATCCCGGTGTCGGCACCGGCCAGAGTTTGATCTCGGCCTGCACGGGACCAGGAATGATGGCGGCAGCCGGGCGGGCGCGCTCGGGCAGATTTTTAATCAGGTAATCGGTGACAGCCGGCCATTGCTCCGCCGTTACCGGTGCCTGCATATTCTGCATCATCCGCACGACAGTGCGCCAACCGTCAGGTGTATAGCCGATCTTCAGCCGGTTGATGTCGTGGCAGCCGCCGCAGGTGCGAACCACCACGTCGCGGCCCGGACCATCCGGAAAGTCTTGTCCCGACGCTGGAAGGCACGCGGCCCAGAGCAGTCCGACGGCTGCGATCATGGATGGCTTCATGGCGGATCCCCCACTTTTATCTCGTATCGCTCAGGTCGTCTGCTGCAGGACTTGCTCCAGCAGCGCATTGAATTGCGCGGCCCGCTCGAAATAGGCGGAGTGCCCGGCATCGGCGATGTGACACACCCCAGCGCCGGGTACGACGCGCGCGATGGCGTCGGCGGCGAACGGCGGAATGACCATGTCCTCGTCACCAGAGATGAACAGTACCGGACAACCGACGCCCTCCAAGTCGGACGGCGGACGCACGCGGGCGCGGCCCAACCGCTCGCGCAAGGCATTCTTGTCGAGGGCCGCATTCATGTCATCGATGTGCTTGTAGAGGAGATGCAGGCCCGGCTGCTCGGCTGCCATCCGCGCTCCGCACGCGACATGAATGCGCTGCTGCGCCCACTCGTGCATCATGGCCTGGCTGCGCGCGTGCCAGTCGGCGAGGCGAGATCGCTCAGGCTCGGCAATGCCGGCTATATCGATGGTCCCGGTGGTAGCGGCCAGCACCAGGGCGCGAACCTTTGCCGGGTGGCCCAGCGCATATTCGACCGCGCCCCACCCGCCCATCGACTGGGCGACCAGTGCGACACGATCGAGTTGCAGATGCGCAACCAGCGCTTCGATATCGCCGGCGAAATCGCGTGGATTGGGACCGCCTTTGAGCGGCGACGACGGCGCAAAGCCCCGCGCGGCAAACGTTACGCAAGTGTGCGTCGGCGCGAAATGCGCCACCTGCTGCCACCACGACAATTGATTGCCGCCGAGCCCGTGCAGGAACACGATCGGCGGCCCGGACCCGGTGGCTTCGTAATGGATGTCACAGCCCGGCCGTTGCAACCTGCCCATGCGACGATAGGGGACCAGCGGCCGCGGCATCGGGGTCAACCCGGGTTCGCCGCCGCGCCGAGCTTGGACGGGTCGGCCCCGACGCGGCCGCTGAGCTTGTCGGCCGCGCTCTCAGCCGACAGCGCGAAATTGAACTTGATGCTGTTGACGCCGGGGACCGGGCAGCCCGGCTGATCCTTCTTGATGGCGGCGATCAGGTCGCCGTGCGCGCCAAACACCACGTCGTCCATGATGTGGGGATCGTCGGCGATATACAGCGCCGTGACCATCTCGCGATGTCCGGCGGCCGAGATCAGGAAATGGATGTGAGCGGGACGATTGCCGTGCCGGCGCTGGGCGGTGATCATTTCGCCGACCGGGCCGTCCATCGGGATGGAATAGAAATTGGGCCGCACCGAGCGAATGAGGTAGTTGCCTTCGGCATTGGTCGTGAATTCGCCGCGACAATCCATGCTGTCGTCGCCCGTCTGCATGTCGTAGCGGCCGTCGGTGGCAGTCTGCCAGACCGAGACGACGGCATTCGGCAACGCACGACCCTTGACGTCGGTGACCTTGCCCCACAGCACCACTTCATCGGACGCGTCGACGCGCGAGATCTGCTCGCCGGCCTTGTACTTGGGCGGATCTTCGCGGAAGAACGGTCCGAGCAGGCTGGAGTGGGTGGCTTCCTCCATCGCCGTCTTGTCGTGCATGGTGTTGATGAGCGTGCTGAGGCCGAGCGTATCCGACAACAAAATCACTTCCTGGCGAGAGCGCGTGCAGGCCTGCCCCGTGCGCGTCAAGAAATCGATGCCCTTGATCCACTCGGCGGGCGTCAGGTTCACTTCGCGAGCGAAGGCGTGGAGATGGCGGACGGCCGCTTCCATGATCTGTTTGAAGCGCGGATCGGCCGTCGTGGCCATCTGTGCCAGCGTCGCCGTGGTGATCGTTTCCGACGTATACTCGAGCTTGACGTCGCCGCCGTTGGCGTGGGCGGGCTTGCCCGCCGAGGCCGAGCCGTTAGCCGCCGCGCGGGTGGCACCGCCCTTGCTCGTGCCGCCGTTCATCCAATCAAAAAGCCCGCGCATCGTTGTGCCCCATTGCGATGAGTTAAGTCCCTGTCGCAACGTGCTGCCGCCGGTCCATCGCTGTCAAGGGATCGAAGCTGGAGGTCGTGTCTCAGTTTGAATCCTGCCGCCTGCTCTCGACGGACTGCGCCAACCTCCAGTGTCATCCTAGCCATCCAAGGCCACGGTCGGCTGTTATCTGCGTCGTCTTCGCAAAAAGCCGCATCGATGAAGCGCGCTGAACCCTGGGTCCTAGGCACAAGGCCTAGGAAGACAATAGTGGATACGATGTCGACTTTCTCGTCCTTAAGTTTTTTGCACCAAA
>JANXYD010000214.1 GCA_025350265.1 Hyphomicrobiaceae bacterium
CATCGGTGCGGGTGCCAACGCCGGCGCTGGGCACTGATGATCCCGGCGTCCACCGTCACGGTTTTGGTGGAAGTGTAGCAACCGTCAGCTTCAGACGTACCGCTGGCGACGACAGCGGTACGTCCAGCCCGATGCTTTTCCTTTCCACGGCCTTGGCAATGGTGGCGCTGCTGTCAGCCACTGAAACAAGCGTGCGCGGGTTCCTGTTCGGTCTGGCGGCGTGGTGTGCGCTGGCGTCGGCGCTTTTGTTGCTGACGGGCGATTTGGCACGTGCGATGGCGCTCGCGGCCGTTTGCGGCATCGCCATTGTCGGCATTTCGAAGGTCAAGTTCCATCACAGCGCGCGCAAGTTGATCGCGGCCGACTTTCCACTGCTGTTCGCCGGCACGGTGCCGTTCTTCTTTCAGCAATACCGGCCGATGATGCTGGGTGTTTGCGCGGGTTTGGCCGCGTCGTGCGCGGCAGCCGTGGCCGTGGTGTGCTTGGGTGCCGGCGACGCCGTGTCGATGCCAGTGCGCATCGCGCTATCGGCCGTCGCCTACGCAGTCTTGCTGCTTGCCTATCGCCTGTGTGGCGGGGCGCAGTATTTTCGGGCCGGCGTCACTGAACCCGGCGGCTACATCTCCACCTTCGCGGGGGCTGCCCTCGATGTCGCGGCGTGGTGGCCTGCGGCTGATTTGCGCGTGGTCGGCACGGTCGTACCGTTCGCTCTGGCGTCACCCGCGCCGGCGCGTGGCGATGTCGCGCCCGACATTCTGCTGATCCAGCATGAATCCGTGTTCGATCCGCGCCTTTACGGCCTGCCGGTCGAGCCCGAAATCGCAGCGTTTCTGTCGCCACCTGACGGCATCTCCGGTGCGTTGGGCGTCGAAATCTACGGTGGTGGCTCCTGGCAATCGGAGTTCAGCGTGCTGACCGGCATTCCAAGCGAGGCGTTCGGCAACGATGCCTATTTCATGTTCCAGAAGGGCGTCGGCCGGTTTCATCACGCACTGCCGCAACACCTGAGCACGCTTGGCTATCGCACCCTGCTGGCGTCGAGCTGCCGCCGCGACTTTCTCAACTACGACGCCTTCTATCGCGGCATCGGCATGGCGGAGCGGCTGTTTTCGGAAGATTTCGCGTCACGTTTCGAGGTCGCGAATTTTGAGAAGACCTATTCGGACCTGCAGTTCCTGCCCGCGGTCGTTGATACGTACGCCGATAAACGTGCCGATGATCCCGTCCCCCGATTTGTTTATGCGCTGACCAACTTCAACCATGGCCCGCATAGTCGGCGCACGGCCGTCGCAGCCTTCGACGCAAGTCGCGCCTTCGCCTTGGCGGCGCTGCCGGATGTCGAGTACGCGGAGTATTATGCCCGGCTCGCCGAGACGGCGCAGGCGTGGAAAATATGCAAAGCCCGTATCGCCGCGCGCCTTCCGCGCCGGCCGCTGCTGATCGTACATTATGGCGATCACCAGCCCGTCATGAGCCGGCGCTTGCAGTCGGCGTTGGGGCTGAGTGCCGAACCGAAGCGCACTTTCACGACGTTTTATGCGATGGAAGCGCAGAATTTCACGCCCTACGCGGACAGCGCGGCACAGCTCGATATTTCTCTGTTGGGCACGCGCGTGCTGCAGGCGGCGGGCTTGCCGCTCGATGCCATAAGTGCGACCCGCGCCGCACTGTTTGCTGTTGCCGATGCGGCGACCCGTGCCACGGTACAGCGCCGCATTTTGCAAACCATGCTGGACGCAAAACTCGTCGATCTCGACTGATCTTCAGGCGCTCTTGGCACCGATCCGCTCGCGGTTCCACACGTAGATCCCCGACGCGATGATGAGGCCCGCGCCCGACCACG
The DNA here is from genome assembly GCA_025350265.1 of Hyphomicrobiaceae bacterium. Classification (GTDB taxonomy): domain Bacteria; phylum Pseudomonadota; class Alphaproteobacteria; order Rhizobiales; family Hyphomicrobiaceae; genus JABFRJ01. The sequence goes on from JANXYD010000214.1 coordinate 1,844, forward strand.
TCCATGCGTCCGGAACATCGCCGAAGAATAGATAGCCGATCACGACAGCCCAGATGAAAAGCGTATAGCTGTAGGGCTGCAACAGCGACGGCTGCGTCATGCTCAGCGCGCGGATGAAGCACATGTGTGCCGCACCGCCCAATAATGCGATGGCTGCCAGCAGCGCCCAGCCGACGGCGTTCGGCCACACCCAGAGTGCCGGGCCGGCGACCGTGGTGGCGAGAAAGCCGATCACGGCCGTCCACAGCGTGGTGGTATCGCTCGTGTCGGTACGCGAGCACAGCCGTACCATGACCTGGTAGATCGCCCACAGCGTCGCCGCGCACAGCGCGATCAGCACCGGCGGCTCAAGGTGTGCAAAGCCCGGCCGCACGATCAGCAGCACACCACAAAATCCGGCCGTCACCGCGCACCAGCGCCGCCAGCCGACCCGTTCGCCGAGAAACGGCACCGACAGCGCCACCACCATCAGCGGCGACAGTGCTCCGATGGCGTGCACGTTGGCGAGCGGCATCAGCTTGAACGCCAGCATGAACGCCGCGCCCTCAAACACGAGCAGCAAAGCGCGGGCCAGCTGCAGGCCGGGGCGGTTAGCGTTCAACAACGTGCGCAACGGCCGGCCCTGCGCCGTCATGATCGAAACGATCAACGCGCAGAATACGATACTGCGCACCCACAAAATCTGCGGTATCGGCAGCGATTGCGACAGGATTTTTGTCAGCCCATCCATGACCGCAAAGCAGAGCATGGCGGTCAGCGCCAGCGCGATGGCCACAGTCGGACGCCCGGTGGTTTGCTTGGACGTCGTCACGGGGACTGCGGTACTTCCGACAATCGACAGGGCCTACGCGATCCGATCGGCCGCGCTCTCAAATCTCACCCTTGACGAAGCTCTCAAGCAGCGCGCACGCGATCGCCTGCTTGCCTGGCGTCCACCAATGCTCGGGATGTTTGCCGGCGGCCATCAGCGCCACCTCGTCGCGCGTGAACCAGCGCGCTTCTTCGATCTCATCGGGATTGATCTTGATCGCGGTGGTTTTGGCATAACCGATGCAGCCAATCATCAGCGAGTGCGGAAACGGCCACGGCTGCGTGGAGTGGAATTTCACCTCGCCCACCTCGATGCCGGCTTCCTCGTGCACTTCGCGCTGTACCGCATGCTCGATATCCTCGCCATATTCGATAAAGCCGGCGAGCGTGGAATACATTTTCGGCTGCTTGGGGAAGCGTGCCTCGTGGCCGAGCAGGCACCGCCCGCTGGCCTTGTCGATTACCAGCATGATGACGACCGGATCGGTACGCGGAAAATGTTCCAGCCCGCACGCCCAGCATTTGCGCCGCCAGCCGCCGTCCTTGACCAGCGTGGTGCCGCCGCAGCGTCCGCAGCAACGCGCATTCTCGTGCCATTGCACCAGCGCCTTGGCCTGGCCGGCCAGCGACAAGTCTTCAGGCGACATGATCCCTTGCATGGCGAGGCTGCGCAGGTCGACCACCGGGCGGAGGAATTCGAGCGCGCCGGGCGCGTGGCTGGTGCGATGTTCGGTGACGCCGAGGGCGAAGCGGCCGGCGCCTGACTGCTTGTCGGTGCCCAGGAATAGCAGCTCGTCGGCCGCATAGGGCAGACCCGCCGTTTTCAGATCGTCCGGAGAGAGCCAGCGCACGCGTGCCTCAGTTCTCTCCTTGTTCGAAGAAATCACCGGTTTCTGGTCGGCCAGCACCATGATGCGGGCGTCCGGTCGGGCGAGCAGGCCGGCCAGGAAAGCCTCGTCGGAGCGTTTCAAGCCCTGGCGGTCGAGCAGCAGGGTGGTGCCAATGGTTGGAGTCATGAAGCCTCTTTTGCCGATGCAGGCCGACTTGGCCGCCGCGCGGATCGCTTCGCGCAAATCACTGAACTCCTAAAGATCATAGCCGGGCGCACGGCGCAACGCCGCAGCTGTGCAGATGCGGCATGCGATGGTGCAAAGCGGGTTGCAGAATTGCGGTCATGACGCTACAACGCCCGTGGGCTGGCGCGGACGGATCCCTCGCCAATCTGGTCAGGTCCGGAAGGAAGCAGCCACAACGAGCCAGAGCCGGGTCGTGCCAGCCTTTTTTCAAAATTTTCCCGCGATGACCACTGTCGGTATTGAGCCGACAAGCATCCTCGAACGTGCCTCCCTACATCCGAAACACCCCAAACTTCGTCTCATCTATCGGCGCGTTCAAACATGCGGCGAACGCCAGCCCGAGCACGCGGCGGGTTTCGCTGGGGGCGATGATGCCGTCGTCCCAGAGACGGGCGGACATGAAATAGGGATGCCCTTCGCGTTCGAACTGCTCCATCGTCGGCTTGCGGAAGGCGGCTTCGTCGTCGGCCGACCAGGTGTTGCCTGCAGCTTCGATGTTGTCGCGCTTGACGGTGGCCAGCACCGACGATGCCTGCAGCCCGCCCATCAGCGAGCAGCGCGCGTTGGGCCAGCTGAACAGGAAGCGCGGCGAGTAGGCACGGCCGCACATGGCGTAGTTGCCCGCGCCATAGCTGCCGCCGATCAGCACCGTGATCTTGGGCACGTTGGCCGACGCGACAGCCATCACCATTTTCGCACCGTGGCGTGCGATGCCGCCAGCCTCGGCTTCGCGTCCGACCATGAAGCCGGTGATGTTCTGCAGGAATAGCAGGGGTATCTTGCGTTGGCAGGCGAGTTCGATGAAGTGGGCGGCCTTCTGCGCGCTCTCGGAATAGAGGATGCCGTTGTTGGCCAGGATCGCCACCGGGATGCCCTCGATAGCAGCAAAGCCCGTCACCAGCGTGGTGCCGAAGTTGGCCTTGAACTCGTCGAACTCGGAACCATCGACCAGCCGCGCGATCACCTCGCGCGCGTCGTATTGCGTCATCAGCGAGGCCGGCACCACGCCATCGAGTTCGGCGGTGTCGTAGGCGGGTGGGCGCGAGGCGCGCACGGTGACGTCGGGCGTGCGGGCCGCACCGAGATTGGCTGTGATGGCGCGGGCGATGTCGAGGGCGTGGCGATCGTTGAGGGCGTAGTGGTCGGCGACGCCGGAGAGGCGGGTGTGCACGTCCGCGCCGCCCAGGTCTTCGGCGGAGACGGTTTCGCCGGTTGCGGCTTTGACGAGTGGCGGACCGGCGAGAAAGATGGTGCCCTGCTTGCGCACGATGATGGTTTCGTCCGACATCGCCGGCACATACGCGCCACCCGCCGTGCAACTGCCGAGCACGGCCGCGATCTGCGGGATGCCCTGGCTGCTCATGCGCGCCTGATTGTAGAAGATGCGGCCGAAATGTTGGCTGTCGGGGAAGACGTCGGCGTTGTGCGGCAGGTTGGCACCGCCGCTGTCGACGAGGTAGATGCACGGCAGGCGATTGGTGAGCGCGATCTCCTGCGCGCGCAGATGCTTTTTAACCGTCATTGGGTAATAGGTGCCGCCCTTGATGGTCGCATCGTTGCAGACGATGACGCACTCGCGCCCCGAGACGCGGCCGATGCCGGTGATGACGCCCGCGCCGTGAATGGCGTCGTCGTACATGCCCCAGGCGGCCAGCTGTGAGAATTCGAGAAACGGCGAGCCCGGATCAACCAAGGTCATGACGCGGTCGCGCGGCAGCAGTTTTCCGCGCGAGACGTGACGGGCGCGCGAGGCTTCAGTGCCCCCGCGCGCGGTTTCGGCGCGCTTTGCCTTGAGGTCGGCGACCAGCGCGCCCATGGCTGCGGCGTTGGTTTTGAAATCGGCTGTCTCAGGAGAGATCGAGGATTTGATGCGGGGCATGGGCGCTCGTCTGAAAGGGAAGGCGGCAAGGACATGCTGGCACACGTGGCCGGGCACCTCAGCTGCGTATCAGACGTGCCGCCGGCACGTCGACTGCTTTGCGCACCGCGCACCGCGCGGCGGACGGGATCAGAGCACCATTTGCGTTTGGGTCACCAGGGCCAAGAGTTTGCCCTGGGGGTTGGTGATCTTGGTTTGCCACACCATCGTGCGGCGGCCGCGATGGACGGGCGTGGTTTCGCCGGTGACTGTCGTGCCGACGGGGGCTGCGCCGAGGAAGTTGGTTTTGCTCTCGATGGTGGTGGTGCCCGCGCCTTCGGGCAGATTGAGCACGGTGCCGGCCGCGCCGAGCGTATCGGCGAACGCCATGATCGCGCCGCCATGCAACACGTCGGGAATGGTGCAGAGTTCCGCTCTGACCAACATGCGCGCGACGACGCGATCCTTGCTGGCCGACACAAATTCGATGCCGAGACTGAGGGCGAAGGGCATGGCAAGGCCCTTCAGCCGAGCGAGTTCATCCATCGCAATCTCCCTTGCCTCTCAATGACTGCGGCTGATGCAGAACGCCACCACCCCATCCAGCGCGCGTTTCGGCACGCTGTCGGGGAAGATTTCGAGCGCGTCGCGCGCGATGGCGCCGTAATGCCGTGCACGTTCGAACGTGGCATCGATGGCTTTATGGCGCTTCATGAGTTGCAGCGCGCTTTCAAGGTCGCCGTCGTCAATGTTGCCATCCGTCAGTGTTCGCTTCCAGAAGGCGCGCTCCTGTTCGTTGCCCCGACGGAAGCTGAGGATGACGGGGAGCGTGATCTTGCCTTCGCGGAAATCGTCGCCCGTGGATTTGCCGAGCCGCGCGCTGTCACCAGAATAATCCAAGGCGTCGTCGACGAGTTGGAACGCGATGCCGAGGTTTTTTCCGTAAGATTTCAGTGCCGCTTGTTCATCGCTGGAGCGCGCGGCAATGGCCGCGCCGACTTCCGCAGCCGCTGAAAACAGCGCCGCGGTCTTGGCGTTGATGATGGCCAGATATTCGTCCTCGGTGGTCGCAGTGTTCTTGGCGGCGGCGAGCTGCATCACCTCGCCTTCGGCGATGACGGCTGCGGCATTGGACAGAATTTTCAGCGCCGGCAGCGACCCCACGTCCACCATCATGCGGAACGCCTGGCCGAGCAGGAAATCGCCGACCAGCACGCTCGCCTGGTTCGACCACACCAGCCGTGCGGTGGGCTTGCCGCGCCGCGTGTTGCTCTCGTCAACCACGTCGTCGTGCAGCAAGGTGGCGGTGTGCATGAATTCGACCGAACTGGCCAAGCGGATGTGGCC
>JANXYD010000232.1 GCA_025350265.1 Hyphomicrobiaceae bacterium
CAGATCGCACGGCGCGAGTTCGGATTGGAAAGCGCCATCGCCAAACTCGACCGTTACGACCTTCTGATCCTCGACGACCTTGCCTACGTCACCAAGGATCAAGCCGAGACCAGCGTGCTGTTCGAGTTGATTGCCGCGCGCTACGAGCGTCGCTCGATGTTGATCACGGCCAACCAACCGTTCGGCGAATGGGGCAAGATCTTCCCGGATCAAGCGATGACCTTGGCGGCCATCGATCGCCTCGTGCACCATGCGACAATCCTGGAAATGAACGTCGAGAGCTATCGGCGGCGAGAAGCCCTCGATCGAAAACGCGGTCGCGGACGGCCCGCAACGCACGCGACAATCAAGAAAACCGACAGAACTGATGCTGATTGACGCTTCGCGTCAATTAAACCGCTTGCCTTCGAAACGGCCAACGTCAATCATGAAACCGCTCGGCCACCGCGTCTCATCCTGATTGACCCGCCGTTCTCACCCAGATTGTCGCGTTACACTGGCTCGCCGAACGCGCCGCCGACCTGCTGCCGGTCGAGTATTTCCACGTCGTCTTCACACTGCCGCCGGCCGTCGCGGCGATCGCCAAACAGAACAAGGCCGTCGTGTACGGCCTGTTGTTCGAGGCGGCGGCCGAGACGCTGAAGACTATCGCTGGCGATCCGCGCCATCTCGGCGCGGAGACGGCCGCGACCATGGTCCTTCACACCTGGGGCCAGACGCTGACGTACCATCCGCACGTACACGTGATCGTGCCCGGCGGTGGCCTCGCGCCTGATGGCAAGACGTGGATCGCCTGTCGTCCGGGCTTCTTCCTGCCTGTCAAGGTTTTGCAGCGCCTCTATCGCCGCCTGTTCCTGCAGAAGCTCACAGCCGCACAGGCAAGCGGCCGCCTGCAATTCTTCGACGCCCTGGCATCGCTCGCCGATGCGCGCGCCTTCGCGCGTCATCTCGCGCCCATGCGCCGCGCCGATTGGATCGTCTACGCCAAAAAACCGTTCGCCGGCCCCGAACAGGTGCTGCGCTATTTGGCGCGCTACACGCACCGGGTCGCCATCTCGAACCGCCGCCTCGTCTTGGCTGACGACACGCACGTCGCATTCACCTGGAAGGACTACCGCGACGGCGGCACGCAGAAGCGCATGACGCTCGACGCTCATGAGTTCATCCGCCGCTTTCTGCTGCACATTCTTCCCGACGGTTTTCAGCGCATCCGTCATTATGGCTTTCTCGCCAACGGCCACCGCAAGGCGAAGCTCGCCACGATCCGCAAGTTGCTTGATACCGCGCCGCCAGAGCCGGTCGCCACCGAGACACCGCCCGACGAACCAATGGCCGCGACGCCCGACGCCACGCCGCCCTGCCCCTGCTGCGGTGGGCTCATGCGAATCATCGAGGTCCTGGCCGATCCACGACGTCGCGCCCAAGGTAAGATTCTGAGGTTCGACAGTTCATGACCGCACAAACGAGCAAGTCTGGCAGGTGCCTCGCCTCCGCGCGGCAACGCCGTCGCTCGCGCTGTTGCCGGCGGCACCACGACGGACCTGCTGGCGCGGCAACAATCCTGTCCGCCACGACCACGAATCTTTGGCGCGCTGGTGCGGCGGTGAGCATCGGGACACAGCCCTACCAAGCACCAGCATCCGGGCCGACGCATCAAACGCCATAGCCCCAAGACCTGTGCCCCGCGGTTCAGTTCAATCAGGTTTCTGCGACGCCGCTGACGGAGCCTGTCTCACGCGCGCCGATGGCGGCCTCGCAGAAACCTTCAGATTCTTACCCTGTCGGGTGCACAACCGACAGGGGCAGATCGAATGTCAGCCTAGAAATTCATTGTCGAACTCGATGCGGCGGAGCGTGATCGGTTGAATGCCTTGATCTCGAAAGGCAAGGCACCGGCGAAGGTCATCCTCAAAGCACGCATCCTGTTGAAGGCGGATACCGCCGAGGGTGCGCCAGGTTGGCTGGACGATCAAATCCTCACAGCGCTCGATACCAATCTGACGATGGTATCGCGCGTGCGCGAGACATTCGTGCTCAATGGGCTCGACGCTGTGTTGACGCGCAAAAAGCGCGAAACACCACCGACGCCCGCGATTTTCGACGGCGAAGCGCAAGCCAAGTTGACGGCGTTGGCCTGCTCTGAGCCCCCGTCCGGCTTTGCGCGCTGGACCATCCGTTTGCTCGCGCAGCATGTCGTCGAGCGCAAGATTGTCGACGCCGCGCATTACAATACAGTTGGCCGCGCGCTCAAAAAAACGATCTCAAACCGCACCTGACCGACTATTGGGTGATCCCACCGAAAGCCAACGCGGCATTCGTCGCCGCGATGGAGGACGTGCTCGACGTCTACACCCGGCCGCACGATCCGAAGCGGCCGCTGGTGTGTCTCGATGAAACGAGCAAGCAACTCGTCGCCGAGGTGCGACAACCCGTGCCGATGCGGCCGGGACAACCCGCGCGCCACGACTACGAA
>JANXYD010000241.1 GCA_025350265.1 Hyphomicrobiaceae bacterium
CTGCGGACCAGTTCAGTGCTAGGGTCGTTCCGGTTTTAGTTGAATCGCGGAACGACCCTAGCTCCCTGTTTTGTCGTGCTTCTTATCGGAAAACCGCTCACACTTTATCCGGAAGCACTCTAAACGACGCGGCCCCGAGCAACGGGCCGCGTTTTCATTTGGTGACGTCGGATGAAGTTACTGCTGGTCGGCATCGGCACCGGCAACCGGGAACACCTGACGTTGCAGGCCGTCCGTGCGCTGAACGCGGCCGATCTTATCATGATACCGCGCAAGGGACCGGACAAGGCCGATCTCGCCGACCTCCGGCGCGCCATCTGCACCGAAGTGGTGACGAACCCTGCCACGCGCTTGGTGCATTTTGATCTGCCGACGCGCGACCCCTCGGCCGCCTATCTCGACGGCGTCGACGCCTGGCACGCGGCAATCGCACGGGTGTGGACCGAAACCATGGCTGAGCACGCCGGGCCGTCAGCGACGGTGGCGCTGCTGGTGTGGGGCGATCCGTCGTTGTTCGACAGCACGCTGCGCATTGCCGCACGCTTGCAACCCGCGCCCGAGATCAGCGTCATTCCTGGCATCACTGCAATCCAGGCGCTGACGGCAGCGCACGCCATGCCGTTCAACCAACTCGCCAGCCCGTTCACAGTCACCACCGGACGCCAGCTCAGCGCTTCCGGCTGGCCCGCAGGCGTCGATACGCTCGTGGTCATGCTCGACGGCGCGTGCGCGTTCCAAACGCTGGACCCACAGGGCGTGTCGATCTGGTGGGGCGCTTATCTGGGCATGGCCGACGAGGTCATTCGTGCTGGTCCGCTCGGCGAAACGGGCCCAGTCATCGTCGCCGACCGCTCAGCCGCCCGCGCCCGACATGGGTGGATCATGGACGTGTATATTCTCAGGCGGTGAGGTGTGTGCGCGGATACCCTTGCTTATTTGAAGCGTCTCAGCTCGAAAAGTTTTTGGGGCCTCTAAGTATTGTAGATCCCCGCCGGGGAATCTTTTGAAGTTCCTGCCGAACAATCGCCTTGCGATGCATGTTGTAGTCCACTTAATTCAAGTTTGACACGAAGTCGGTGTCATCGGCAGGCCCCGTGCTCCCGTGTCATCCTACCCCTTGTGGGTAGGACCCAGGGTCGCCACACTCGAAGGCCTGCATTATCGGCACCCTGGGTCCCAGCCACAAGGCCTGGGATGACAGTGGAGCGGCCGAACTGAGAATTGAATCACCCTGCATCGGAGTCAGGTGTGCCGTCCACAGATGATGTGACGATGAGATTGCGCTCTAAGCGCGAGAATCCGATGCCAACCCGGCCATCACCTCCGCCGTATGTTCGCCCAGCGCCGGCACGCGTGGGCCTGCTGCGGCAGGGGACGCGCTCATACGGAACGGCACGTTGAACACGTTGTAGCAGCCGCCTGCATCCGTCACTTCGGCAAGCGCTACCCGATGCGCCACCTGCGGATCGGCGAGCGCCTCGCGCACGGTGCGATAGGCCGACGCCGGCACGCCCGCGCGATCGAGGGCGTGCAGCAACTCAGCCGATGGCACGGTCTTTGACCACGCCTCGAATTCGTCCATCAGGTCGGCCCAGTTGTCGCGCCGCTGCTGGTAGCGTTGAAACCGCGGATCGGTGATCCAGTCGGTGCGGCCGGCAGCTTCCGCCATGCCCTGGAACGATTTCTCGCTCGCCACGCCCATCATGACATAGCCGTCGGCGGTGATGACCGGGCCGAACATCGGCCGCTTCAACCGCTGCAACTCGAATTGGGCTGAGACCAGTTCCGGCAGCATCATGCCCATCATGCACTCCAGCATCGACAGATCGATATGCTGGCCCAGCCCGGTCGTTGCGCGCTGATGCAACGCCGCGCCGATCGCGCCGAAGGCATAGGCACCCGCGACAATGTCGGCAACGTACACGCCGCAATAATCCGGCCGCGTACGGCCGTCCTGATACGCCATGTGGCCCATGTCGAAGCCGGAGGCTGCATGGATGGTCGGCGCGTACGCCGGTTGATCGGACGACGGCCCGCTCTGGCCGTAGCCGGATATCGAGCAATAGACCAGGCGCGGATTGATCCTGGCGAACGTCGCGTGATCAAATCCGAACCGCGCCATCACGCCGGGACGGAAATTCTCGACCAGGATATCGCTTTGCGCGACGAGCGCAGTGATCGTCGCTTTGGCGGCCGCACTCTTGAGGTCGAGCATGACGCTCTTTTTGCCGGCGTTGAGCTGGCCGAACAACGCCGACGCGCCGTTGCGGACCGGCGGGCGCGCGCGCATCATGTCGCCGTCGCCGGCTTCGATCTTGACCACGTCGGCCCCGAGATCGGCCAGCATGCGCGTGCAGTGCGGACCCGCGATCGTGGTCGTGAAGTCGAGCACTTTGAGCCCGGAATATGCCTGCTGCATGGTCTGCGCGTCCGGCATGCATGCCCCCGTTTGGTCTACGATCTCAGATGTCGGCTCAGGTCAGGCCGTCCCAACCCTCATTCGCCCTGCGTCTTCCGCCGCGCCATGAACGCCAGGCGTTCAAACAAATGCACGTCCTGCTCGTTTTTCAGCAGCGCGCCATGCAGCGGCGGGATCAGCTTGCGCGGGTCTTTTTCGCGCAGCGTTTCCGGCGTGATGTCCTCGTTGAGCAGCAGTTTGATCCAGTCGAGCAACTCCGACGTGGACGGCTTTTTCTTCAAGCCCGGCACCTCGCGGATGTCGTAGAACACCTTCATGGCTTCAGCCACCAGACGGCCCTTCAAGCCGGGAAAGTGCACCTCGACGATGTCGCGCATGGTGTCGGCGTCGGGGAACTTGATGTAGTGGAAAAAGCAGCGGCGGAGGAATGCGTCGGGCAGCTCTTTTTCGTTGTTTGACGTGATCATCACGATGGGGCGCTGGTCGGCCTTGATGGTTTCACCGGTCTCGTAGACGAAGAATTCCATGCGATCCAATTCCTGCAACAAGTCGTTGGGGAATTCGATGTCGGCCTTGTCGATCTCGTCGATCAGCAGCACCGGGCGCACGGGCGCTGTGAACGCTTCCCACAACTTACCCTTCTTGATGTAGTTGCGGATGTCCTTGACGCGCTCGTCGCCCAACTGGCTGTCGCGCAGGCGCGAGACGGCGTCGTATTCATACAAGCCCTGCTGCGCCTTGGTGGTCGACTTGATGTGCCACTCGATCAGCGGCGCGCCCAATGCCTTGGACACCTCGTGCGCCAGTACGGTCTTGCCGGTTCCGGGTTCACCCTTGATGAGCAGCGGGCGCTGCAAGGTGACGGCGGCGTTGACCGCGACTTTCAGATCGTCGGTGGCGACATAGTTCTTCGTGCCGGTGAATTTCATGGCGCCGGTCGGTCCTCTCGGCTTGGTGGATGGCATCCGCGCGCGCACCGCGCACAGATGATTGCGGCCGTCTTTACAGCATGATTATCGCAAACTGGCTATCCCGTCTCCGGGCAACGCGCTGCCCGCATGGGACCCTGGTCACAGCTTCAGCAGCGTCAGATCCGTGTCGCCGGGCCGCACGCCGGCTTGCGTCAGCAGGCAATGCAGCTGCCCGCGATGATGGGTCTGGTGATTGAACATGTGCGCAACCAGCATCCACTTCGGCGCGGTCGAGGTGCGCTTGCCGTCACTCGACGTCCACGTCAGATCGTCGGCCAGCCACTCGGAGGTTAGTCCGTCGGCCCAGCTGACGATCCCGTCGTCGAACGCGGTGCGGTGTCGCCGCAGTTCCAGCCACTCAGGCCAAAGGCCTGTGAAACCTGCGTTGTCCGGTCGCGCCGGTGCGGGCGGCGAACTCGGATCGAACCTGTGCATCCAAGCCAGATCGCCCCACAGAAGATGCGCCAGCGTGCCGTGGATCGACCCGAAAAAAGCGCTACGGTCGCGCCGGCGCTCAGCGTCCGCAAGCCGTTCCGCGCTGCCATAGAGATTATCGTTCTGCCAGCGGTTGTAACGGGCCATGCGTCGGGCGTAACCGTTCTCGATCATAGCACTTCCCCTCTGCAAGCCCGCCTGCTAGGCGAGAATATCATTTCAATGCCACACCGTCAGCCGGAGCCACCGTCATGTCCCAGCCCTGCATCATCACCGTTGCCATTACCGGCTCCGTCCCGAGCAAAGCCGACAACCCGGCCGTCCCCGTGACAATCGCCGAGCAGATAGAATCGACGCACGCCTCGTTCGAGGCCGGTGCCACCCTCGCCCATTGCCACGTCCGCGACGACGCGGGCAAGCCGACCTCCGATCCCCACCGCTTCGGGCAGTTGCTGGAAGGCCTCAACAAGCATTGCCCCGGCATGATCGTGCAATTGTCGACCGGCGGACGTTCGGGCAATGGCCGCGAGCGCGGCGGCATGCTGTCGCTGAAGCCGGACATGGCGTCGCTGTCGACGGGCTCGTGCAATTTCCCCACGCGCGTCTATGAGAACGCGCCGGAACTGGTCGAGTGGCTAGCCGCCGAGATGATCACCCATAACGTCAAGCCGGAAGTCGAGGCATTCGACCTGTCGATGATTTTCCAGGCGGTGGCGATGCAGAAGGCCGGCAAGATGAAAGGCCCGCTGCACGTGCAATTCGTGATGGGCGTCAAGAATGCGATGCCGGTCGATCGCGAGACGTTCGAATTTTACATCAAGACGCTGAAGCGCCTCGCACCCGACGCCACCTGGACCGGCGCGGGCATCGGCCGCGATCAAATCACCCTCAATGCGTGGTCGCTGGAACTTGGCGGCCACTGCCGCACCGGTCTCGAAGACAACGTGCGTTGGGACAAGACCACGCTTGCCCCCTCCAACGCCGCGCTGGTCAAGCGCGTCGCCGACATGAGCGGCAAGTACGGCCGCCGTCCGGCCACCGTCAAGGAAGCGCGCGCGCTGCTGAGCTTGCCGGCCTGAGCGGCCCGATCGCCTGACCGGCATGGCGCTTGCTCTTAAGGCTGTATCAGCCCACGAGCGAGCGCCAGAATGACCCAATCCACTGTTCTCAATCGACGCGGCCTGCTGGGAGCCGGCCTGATCGCAGCGCCGGTGCTGGCCGCCGGGCGGGCCAGTGCGGCCACACCCAACGCGGCCACTGCCGCCAAGCCCGCCCCGCCGCCCCAATCCGGCACGATCGTTTCCGCGGCTGCTTTCGGCATCGCGCCATCGGCCGATCGCGATCAGACAGCGTTACTGCAAGCGGCCATTGATCAGACAACGGCCAAGGGGCAGGCATTGGCCTTGCCGGCCGGAACGTACGTGGTCGGCGGCTTGTATCTGCGCCCGGGCAGCCGTCTCATCGGTGCGCCCGGCCTGACTGTGCTGAAATACAGCGGCGCGGGACTGGGCATTGCAGCCGATCACGCCAAAGGCGTGCGGTTGGAACATATCCGCATCGACGGCGGACACCTGCCGCTCGATGCGCAACGCAGCAACGCACTGCTGACACTTTCAGATTGCACCGATCTGACCCTCGACGACGTGCATGTGGTCGGCGCGGGTAGCAATGGCATCAACCTCGTGCGCTGCGCGGGTCGCATCACCGGCTCCGTTATCGACGGCGCGCGCGACGCCGGCATCTTCAGCCTGGACGCCGACACCGCCGCCGGCGGCCTTGTTATCGCAGCGACAACCGTTACCGATTGCCGCGACAACGGCATCCTCATCTGGCGCACGGAAAAGGGCCACGACGGAACCCGCATCAGCGACGTGGCGATCGCGCGCATCGGCAACCGCTCCGGTGGCAGCGGCGCGTACGGCAACGGCATCAACGTTTTTCGCGCGGCCGACGTCACCATCGCCAACGCCCGCATCACCGATTGTACCTATTCAGCCATTCGCGGCAACGCGTCAGGCAACATCCAGATGCTCGGCAACCACGTGGTCCGCATCGGCGAGGTGGCGCTCTATGCCGAGTTCGGCTTTGAGGGTGCGATGATTTCCAACAACATCATCGAGGGTGCCGCAGCCGGCATCGCCGTCACCAATTTTAACGAAGGCGGCCGGCTCGCCGTCGTGCAGGGCAACCTCATCCGCAATCTCGCCCGGCGCGAGCACGAACCCGTCGACAAGCGCGGCGAGGGCATTTCGGTGGAAGCCGACGCCGTGGTGTCGGCGAACGTGATCGAGGGCGCGGCGACCGCCGGCATCGTGATCGGGTGGGGGCCGCATCTGCGCGACGTGGTGGCGACCGGCAATCTCATCCGCGCGTGCGGCATCGGCATCGCCGTCAGCGGCGACACGGCAGCGGGTAAGGTGTTGTTGGCCAACAACCTGATCACAGGCGCGGCCACCGGCGCGATCCGCAGCATGGATCACGCCAAGGCAGTGGGCGCGGAATTGATGGCGACCGCCGCGCCGAAGCATGTGGTGCTGGTGGGGAATGTGGTGGGGTAGGGGGTGCTACACGATAGCTGCCATTGACAGGGGTGCAGTCGGAGACGTTATGCGTACCGCCGACCACGGCCGGTAACATGGGCACCGCGTTAAACTGGCAGATACAGATTCGTTCCGCGATCTGGATCGCGCGCTGCCCCGATCTTTGAGCCCGCGCGATCTGCTGCTGCTGCTAACACTGTCACCGCCAATGCTAGTTGGCACCTTTCATCGTCTTCGAGAGCTCCTTGTAAAGCGCATCGGCCATAACAGCCTGCCCCTCTGCGGTTGGATGAAGGGCTCCTCCGTAAGCCGTCCAACTCGTCAATTTGAGGGCCATATCTGGTATGAACTCAGTTCCGTGAAGGTGGACTGTCAGAAACGCATCGTTTGGCGTTCTGAACCATCTCTGTCGCTGTAGATAGGGCGCGAATTGATTGGGGTCGTAAGGATCAAACTGCGTCTTCCCGTCGATGGTCCTCTGCCGCGGAAATTTATCATTGAAAACGGGATTTTCCGGTTCCTCCGCAGCTCCTTTTGCGCACACGCCGTGGTCCTCGAAGATTTTCGACGTTCGATACGCGTCGACAAATTGCCATTGGTGATCAGCGGCAGCCTTACGCATTATGGGCGTTAGCGTTCCTGAAACAAACGCCTCCGCCTCGGCTGTCCGCTTTCCATCGAGTTCCCACTGCGCGGTCACGTCAAATCCTTGGCGTGTCGTCTCGCACGCCTTACCCTTGCCGCTGAAGCCAGCTTGCGGATACGCGGTCAGAAACACCCTGTTCGACTCCACGCCGAGCGTTTGAGCGAGCGCCAGCGCCAGCGCTTGACGGTGGGTTGCGGACCAGTCCGAAGGTCGACGCCCAAACATTTTTACAGTTCTGTTGTCTGAACACGTGCCGTTCCTCACGTCGACTTCCTCTGCCATGCTTCGTACCCACGTGACTGGCGTGCTTCTGATGGGTCAACTCGACGTGCACGTCCAATAAGGATCGCATTCGTGCTTCTACACAAACCGTTCAAGACGACCGCCGGTCATTCTCGCCCCCCGGTTGCCCCGCACTCCTCCACATGCGAAACCTGTCGGCACCTCCAGCGCAGGCAGCCCCCATGAGCACGGCTAATTCGACTTACACGATCGCGGTCATTCCTGGTGACGGCATCGGCACTGAAATCATCCCGCCGACGTTGGCGCTGTTGCAGAAGCTGGCGACACATGACGGCGGCTTCCAATTCCGCTTCGTCGAACGGCGCGACTGTGGTGCCGCCTACTACAAGGAGAGCGGCGAGGACTGCTCCAAGGCGGCGTTCGCCGTCGCGCGCGAGGCCGACGCGATTTTGCTGGGTGCCATCGGCCTGCCCTCGATCCGCCTGCCGTCGGGCACCGAGATCGCGCCGCATTTGCGCATGCGCGAGGAGTTCGAACTCATCGCGGGCGTGCGCCCGGTGAAGGCCTATCCCAACACGCCCCGCCGCCTGCTCGACCCGCGCGCTGCCAACATCGACATGATCATTCTGCGCGAGAGCACGGAGGGGCTGTTCTACACCCAGGGTCGCGGCGAGGTGATCGGCGATAGCGAAGCACGCGAAACGCTGCGCATCACGCGCCCCACGACCGAGAAATTGTGCGATGAAGCCTTCCGCATCGCGCGCCGCCGCAAACTCAAGCGCGGCCACGCCAGCGTCACCTGCGTCGACAAGGCCAACGTGTTCCGCGCCTTCGCGTTCTTCCGCAAGATCTTCGACGAGCGCTCGGCCTTAAACCCCGACATTGAGGCGCGACATAACTACGTCGACGCGCAGGCGCTCGACCTGGTGCGCCGGCCGTGGGATTTCGACGTGCTGGTGATGGAGAATATGTTCGGCGACATCCTGTCCGATCTCGGCGGCGGCCTCGTCGGCGGCATGGGCATGGCGCCCTGCGCGGAGCTGGGCGCTGAGCACGGGCTGTTCCAGCCCGCGCACGGTTCGGCCCCCGATATCGCCGGCCAGGACAAAGCCAATCCGACGGCGACGTTCTTGTCGGCGGCGCTGATGCTCGACTGGCTCGCCGAACGATCCGGCAATGCGGCGCTGGCGCAAGCGGCCGTGGTCCTTGAAGCGGCCATCGACAGCGCGTTCGCCGAAGGTCTGCTGCGGCCGATGGAATTCGGCGGCGACCAGGGCCTCATTGCCGCGACCCGCGCCGTAAGCGACAGTCTCGACCGCCAGTTGGGCCGGCTGAAGCAATAACTGCTACGTCCTCCGCTCGCTGAATCTCTCGTTCGTCATGGCCGCGAAGGCGGCCACCCAAGCAAGTTGCTTATTGAAGTTACTTTGCAACGAAACCCCTGTTGCAGTTGCAAAACTTGTCGCCGCAAGGGGAACGTAGTCAGGTTGCTTGGGTGGCCGCCATCGCGGCCATGACGGAGATTGGCGTAAGGTCCGTAGCTAGAATACGATTCACTTGTTGTTGCGACTCTCCTTAGGCCGCAGCAGTTGAAACGATGCCAACCACCCACCTCCGAGGGACATTCCGATGACGACGCCGACGACACCCGACTACGCCCACGGCTGGCAGCCAGCGACGCGCTATCCCGATCCGGCCATTGTCGCGCTGGATCCGAGCTTTGAGGCCTATCACCTCAAGCTGTCGGCGGTGGAGCGGCTGGCGACAGGCTGCCGCTGGAGCGAAGGGCCGGTGTGGCTCGGCGACAGCCGCATAGTGGTGTGGAGCGATATTCCCAACAATCGCATGCTGAAATGGGACGAGGAAACGGGCGCTGTTTCAGTGTTCCGCCAGCCATCGAATTTCGCCATTTGGTAACACCCGCGACCGGCAGGGCCGCATCGTCACCTGCGAGCACGGCCGACGCCTGACGCGCACCGAGATCGACGGCAGCATCACCGTGCTGATGGACACATTCGACGGCAAGCGGCTCAACTCTCCCAACGATGTCGTGGTCAAGTCCGACGGCAGCATCTGGTTCACGGATCCGTACTTCGGCATCCTGACCGAATACGAGGGCCACAAGGCCGAGAGCGAGATCGCGGCCAACGTCTATCGCGTGGATGGCGAGACGCTGGAGGCGACCATTGTCGCCGAAGGCGTGCTCGGCCCGAACGGGTTGTGTTTCTCGCCGGATGAAAAAATCCTCTATTTAGTCGAAAGCCGTGGCGTGCCGAACCGCAAGATCCTGGCTTATGACCTGAAGCCCGACGGCCGAACGCTGGCCAACAAACGCATCCACATCGACGCCGGTCCGGGCACGCCCGACGGCATGCGCTCGGACGTGGACGGCAACTTGTGGTGTGGCTGGGGCATGGGCAATGCCGAACTCGACGGCGTGATGATCTTCAATCCCTCGGGCAAACCGATCGGCCGCATCGCGCTGCCGGAACGCTGCGCCAACGTCTGCTTCGGCGGCGTCAAACGCAACCGCCTGTTCATGGCCGCAAGCCAGGGGCTGTATGCGCTGTACGTCAACACCCAGGGCGCGCGCGGCGGGTGACATTATCAGCGGCCCTGCGAGGCCAGCAGGGCGACGCTTTTGATCTGTGCGAACACCGGCGTGCCCGGTGCGAGGGCCAGGGCGTCGCGCGATTTGGCGGTGATGCGCGCGGCGATGCGGTCGCCCGCGCCGTCCGCGCCGAGGCCGGCAACGATGCTGATCTGGGCTTTTTCTGCGTCGGCTTCGACCGTTTGAATGACGGCAGGGAGCCGGTTCAGGATGGTGCTGTCGGCCGCCGCGTGAAGCGAAAAACTCACGTCTGACGCGGCAATCCGCAGCCGCAGCAGACGTCCGGTATTGCCGTGGTGGCCGGGCACGATCAGGCAGCCGCCCCCGACATCGAAGGTGGTCAAGCCGTACCGCTCATCGAACGCTGCGATGCAACCCTGCAACGTAACCGCTGCATCGCGCGCGCCGAGCAACGGCAGCGACGGGTCGGTTTGCATGTCGGCCAACGCGCCGCTGGCCACGACGGCACCCGCTTTGAGCAGCACCAACCGATCCGCCAACCGCTCGATTTCGGCCATGTCGTGACTGACGTAGAGGATGGGAACGGCCGCAGTTTCCCTGAGCGCCTCGAGATAGGGGAGTAACTCGGCCTTGGTATCGCGATCGAGCGCCGACAGTGGTTCATCCATGAGCAACACGCGCGGGGCCGCAAGCAACGCACGGCCGACCGCGACCCGCTGACGCTCGCCACCAGAAAGATCGCCTACGGAACGGTTGAGCAAGTGACCGATACCGAGCACACCGACGATGGCGTTCGATCCGAGATCGGCGTCGATCTGAGCGTAAGTGGGGAGCACGCCATAAACCAGCGTTCGGCGTGCGCCGTAAAGCAGATTATCCCGCACCGACAAATGCGAAAACAGGGCCGCGTCCTGGAACACAAAACCGACGCTGCGGCGATGCGGCGGCACGAACACGCGCGTTGCAGTATCCTGCCAGACCTCACCGCCGATCGCGATGCGGCCGGGGACGTGCTGCAAGCCCGCGACGCAGCGCAGGATTGACGTCTTGCCGGAGCCCGATGGGCCGAACAGCGCGGTGATGCCGGCCATCGGCGCGTGGAAATTAGCGGCGAGTTGGAAGTCGCCGACCAGCCCCGCGACGGTGACGGAAATATCGGAAGGCTGCTCGATCATGAACGCCGCGCCCGCTTCTCGAGCGTCATCAGGGCGAGGATCAGCACGAACGCAAACACCACCAGACCGCCAGACAGCAGGTGCGCCGCGCGCCAACGCTGCGTTTCGACCAGATCGTAGATCGCCACCGACAGCACGCGCGTCTGGCCGGGGATATTGCCGCCGATCATCAGTACCACGCCGAATTCACCCACCGTATGCACAAACCCCAACACGGCCCCGGTGAGAAAGCCCGGCCGCGCGAGTGGCACCGCCACCGTCCAGAAGGCCACCCAGGGCGAGGCGCGCAAGGTGGCGGCTGCCTCCAGCGGGCGCTCGCCGATCGCGTCGAATGCGTTGCGGATCGGCTGCACCACGAACGGCAGCGAATAAATGACCGAGCCGATGACCAGCCCGGCAAAGGTGAACGCGAGCGTGCGAGCGCCGTAGAGGCCGGCAAGCGCGCCGCCAGGTCCGCTGGGCCCGAACGCGAGCAGCAGATAGAAGCCGAGGACGCTGGGCGGCAACACCAGCGGCATCGCGATGATCGCTGCCACCGCATCTTTCCAGCGCGCCTTCGACCGCGCCAGCCAC
>JANXYD010000307.1 GCA_025350265.1 Hyphomicrobiaceae bacterium
GAGTGATGCCCTGCTTGGCCCAGGCCGTCGTCGGCTGCTTGACGTCGAGACCGGCCTTCTCCCATGCGAGCT
This sequence comes from Hyphomicrobiaceae bacterium, assembly GCA_025350265.1. Lineage (GTDB taxonomy): Bacteria > Pseudomonadota > Alphaproteobacteria > Rhizobiales > Hyphomicrobiaceae > JABFRJ01. The sequence goes on from JANXYD010000307.1 coordinate 73, forward strand.
TGGCCGGCACGCGTACTTCGACCAGCCACGGCTGTCCGCGCACCCAGCCGAGCGATTTGATGAAGTTGCCGGTCGAGGCGATGATATCGGGCGCGCTCTTGAACAAATTACGCTTGCCGTCGCCATCGAAATCGACGGCATATTTCAGATACAGCGTCGGCAGCATCTGCGTCTGGCCGAGTTCGCCGGCCCACGAGCTGACCATTTCCGATGGCACGAGGTCGCCGCGATCGATGATCTGCAGCGCCGCCAGCAATTCCTCGCGGAACATCTCGCCACGGCGGCAGTCCCACGCCAGCGTCGCCAGCGAGCGCATCACAGGCCGCTTGCCCATGCCCGAGCCGAAATCACTTTCAAGCGCCCAGAACGCGGTTATGACTGCCGCTGGCACGCCAAACTGCTGCTCCTCGCGCTGAAACGTGCCGGCGTGCTGGCGCATCTTGTCCTTGCCGGAACTGACGCGACCGGAGGTGGCGAGCTTGGCCTGGAACTCGAGGAAGCTCTGCGAAAAGAAGCTCTGACCACGATCGATACGGATGATATCGCGGTCCTCGGTCAATCCGTCGAGGGCTGCAGCAAGCGTCTGCGGGCGTACGCCGCGCTTCAGCGCCTCCTGCTTGACGGAGCCCAGCCAGCGATCGAACGGGCCGGACGTATTCTGACAATTGGCGGGCTTGGAGATGTACTTGACGGCGTCTTCAGCGTCAGCGCGGGGCGCGGTTGCCAGCACGGAAACGGCGATGGACACGGCGGCGATACCACGACACAAAATCGACATTGATCAGCAATCCCAAAGTCCAAACCCTGCGGCCACACCTTCACCACGCGGGTGGCATGGTCAAGACTATATTAATCAAGGCGATGCACCAGCCGGGTCATACGCAAAAAAACCGCCCCGAACCCAGGAGCGGCTTAATCATCGGCACGCATTGCCGCATCCGCTCAACCCTTGGGCGTCAGCCCGACGGGCTTGCCGACGACAGTAACGAACAGATTGTCGTCGATCAGCAACCGCTTGGCGACCCGTTTGGCGTCGTCGATCGATACGGCATCGACCTCAGAATTACGGCGGTCGACATAATCGAGGCCAAAGTCTTCGGCGAAGAAATACAGCAGCTGCGACGCGATCTTGGCATTGGTGTCAAAGCGCAATGCGAATGAGCCGGTCAAGTTGCTTTTGGCACCTTCCAGTTCCTTGGCTGTCGGGCCATCGGCAGCCATGCGCTTCAACTCGCTGCGGATAATGTCGAGCGATTGGCCCATCTGCTCGTTTTTCGTGGCGACGCCACCCATGAATAGCGACGCGGCATCCAAAGGTTGCAGGTAGCTGTAGACGGAATAGGCGAGGCCACGCTTCTCGCGCACTTCCTCCATCAATCGCGCGGAAAAGCCACCGCCGCCGATGATGTGGTTGAGCACGAATGCGGCCATGAAGTCCTTGTCCTTGCGATCCATCGCGCCGAGGCCGAAGCGCGCCACCGATTGCGGAACCGGCATCTCGATGACCTGCAATTTCTCCGCCGGTGCCGGCACGACCCGGGCGACCGCTGTCAACGTTCCCTTGGCCGCCAGACCGCCGAATACGTCGTCAATCAGCGCGCCTGCCGTCGCCGCATCGATATCGCCGACGATGACGACGCGCAGACTATCCTTGGCGAACACATTCTTGCGATAGGTTTCAAGATCGGCGGGTGCGATCGCCTTTAGACTGACGGTGGTGCCCTGGCTCGGGCGACCGTAGGGATGGTTGGGGAAGATATTCTGCATGAAACGCTCACCGACCACCGCGTCAGGGTTACGCGCCGCCGCCTGCAGGCTCGACAGCAACTGCGCCCGCACGCGATCGTGCGCGTCCGCATCGAAGCGCGGCTGGTTGACCGCCAGCTTGAGCAGCTTGACGGCCTCGACGCGGTTTTCAGTCAAGGTTTCGAACGAGCCGTAAAGCTGGTCCTTGCCATCCTCGAATGACATCCGCATGGCCAATTCCTCGACGCGACCTTGGAACGTTTCAGAATTCAGATCGCCGGCACCCTCATCCATCATGCCGGTCAGAAAATGCGCGATGCCTTCTTTGCCGACAGGGTCTTGGGCACTGCCGCCCTTGAATGAGAAGCGCATCGCCATCAGCGGCACGCTATGTTCTTCGACCAGCCAGGCCTTGATTCCGCCGGTGGTCGTCAATTCCTTGATCTTCATAGCCTGGGCTGCCGATACGAATGAGGTGACTGAAAAAACCAATGTCAGGACCACGGCTGCTGCGCGGCGCTTGTAATCGGTAACGTATGACGACATGAAAAAGCCTCGACGTGACGCGGGACGAAGTGACGACCGGAGAGAGCGGCGTTTCACGATTTCTTGGCAGGCATGGAGGCCACCGGCGTCTCGATAGTGTCGGGTGCCAACGTGCCGGTTACTGAGGCCTTGAGCTCAAGATACTTGACGGCGGCATTGCGGATCTGCTCGGCCGTCACCTTGGCGATCTCCTGCGGCCAGGCATCGATATGGGCGATCGTGCTGCCGACAACCAGACCCCAGCCGTAGCGGCGCGCCATGGTCGCCTGATTGTCGCTCTCGTAGATATATTCCGCGATGTAGTTCTTCTTGGCACGCTCGAGTTCGGCCGGCGTGACGAGGGTGCTTTTCATTTCGGCGATCACGGAATCCATGCCGGCTTCGACCTTGGCGATGGTCGCATCGTCGGCGACGACGGCTGACATCCCGACCTTGCCACTGTCCATGTTGCTGCCGGAATAATAACCGCCGGCGGACGATGCCAATTGATCCTCCACGACCAGCTTTTTGTAGAGCCGTCCGGTCGTGCCGCCGCCAACGATCTTGAGCAGCAGATCCAGCGCCTCCGCCTCGCCGGGCGCGGCAGTGGTGTAGCTCGGCGCGAGATATTGGCGCGAAATTGTGGTGCGGCCGGCGCGCGGGTCTTTCAATTCGACGCGGCGTGGCGCGCGCTGTTCCGGTTCGCTGGGCCGCACGCGTGGGGCACCGACAGCCGGGTTCGCCTTGATCTTTCCATAGGTGGCTTCGGCCATCGCCTTGACGCCCTCGGGGGTCACGTCGCCGGCGACGACCAAGATGGCGTTGTTCGGCGCGTAATAGCGCTTATAGAATGCCAGCGCGTCAGCCTGCGACAGCTTCGCCATCTCGTGCATCCAGCCGATCACGGGGATGTGATAGGGGTGGTTTT
>JANXYD010000314.1 GCA_025350265.1 Hyphomicrobiaceae bacterium
GTCGCGCAAAGGCTTGACCCAAACTACATTCTGCACTTTTGGAACTAGGGAACATATCGCTACACTCCGTCATGCCTTGCGGACGGTGCGCTGTTCAATGCGTTTTTCGGGGTGCGCGTTGACGACGATGCGTTGCACGAAAATGCCGGGCGTGTGGATGTTGTCGGGGTCGAGCGCGCCCATTTCGACGATCTCCTCGACCTCGGCGATGGTGATCTTCCCGGCGGTGGCAACCATTGGATTGAAGTTACGGGCCGTCTTGCGATAGATCAGATTGCCGCTTGTGTCCGCTTTCCAGGCTTTCACCAGTGCGATATCGGCGGTCAGCGAGCGTTCCAGGATGTATTTCTGGCCGTCGAATTCGGCGACCGGCTTGCCCTCGGCAACCAGCGTGCCGTAGCCGGTCTTGGTGTAGAATGCGGGTATGCCAGCGCCACCGGCCCGCAATTTTTCCGCCAGCGTGCCTTGCGGGGTGAATTCGAGTTCCAGTTCCTTGGCGAGATACTGGCGCTCGAACTCTTTGTTTTCGCCGACATACGACGCGATCATTTTCTTGACTTGGCGCGTTTCCAGCAACACGCCGAGTCCGAAGCCGTCGACGCCTGCGTTGTTCGATATCGCGGTCAGGTTTTTCGCGCCCGATTGCTTGACCGCTTCGATCAGCGCTTCAGGAATGCCGCACAGACCGAACCCACCAACGGCCAGCACATGACCGTCCTTGATGACGCCTTCGAGAGCCTTGGCAGCACTCGGATACAGCTTGTTCATTTGGCAGGGCTCCGGTGTCGGGACATCTTAAGTGATAGAACAGGCGGTAGCAGCCCTTTTTCAAAGGGTCAATAATATGTCATGCGGCGCAAGACATCGAGAGGGCTTGCGCGCGTCGATCTTCGCGATACACACGTGTCGACACAGGATTTCACGGGGCAGGCGGGACGAGACCTTGCGGCAGGCGTTTACCATTGGCGGCATGGAGGTTGCGGCGGGCGCGCGACGGCTGGTCGATCTGCCGCTGTCGAAGCTGTCGAACCACACGCCGGTGACTTTGCCGGTGCATGTGCTGCATGGGCAGCGCCCGGGACCGACGATGTTTATTTCCGCCGCCATCCACGGCGACGAACTGAACGGGGTCGAAATCATCCGGCGCGTGCTACGTACACTGCAGCCAGGCAACATTGCTGGGACGCTGTTGTGCGTGCCGGTGGTCAATGCCTACGGGTTCATTGGGCGCTCGCGCTATCTGCCGGATCGGCGCGACCTCAATCGGTCATTCCCTGGTTCTGCGTCGGGGTCGCTGGCGGCGCGGCTGGCGCATTTATTTCTCAACGAGGTGGTGCATCGCTGTCAATTCGGCATCGATCTGCATACGGCGGCGGTGCATCGCGTGAACCTGCCTCAGATCCGGTCGAACTTCGGTAAAAGCTCCCGCTGTCGCGAATTGTCCGAGGCGTTCGGCGCACCGGTGGTGCTGGAAAGCCCTGAGCGCCCGGGCTCGCTGCGGCGAGCGGCGCGCGAAGCGGGCATCGACGTGCTGGTCTATGAAGGTGGCGAGGGCTTGCGCTTTGACGATTTCGCGATCCGCGCGGGCGTCGACGGCATAGCCAACGTCATGCTCAAGACGGGCATGCTTGAATTGCCCGATGGCGTCGAGCCGGTGGCCAGGCAAGACGCGCGCGCGCCGGTATTCGCCAACGCTTCGAAATGGGTCCGTGCATCCGATGGCGGCATTTTTCGTACCACCAAGCAGATCGGCAATGCGGTGTCGGCCGGCGAAGTGATCGGCGTCGTGTCGAACCCGTACGAAGAGAGCGAAAGCGAGGTACGCGCCAGTCATCGCGGCATTATCGTCGGGCGAACGACGCTGCCGATCGTCAATATGGGCGACGCGCTGTTTCATGTCGCGTGGGCTGAGGAATTCACCGCGGCCAAGGTCCTGCACGAGCCGTTGGCCGCGCGCGACGGCAGCGACCCATTGATGGACGAAGACGAGATTATTTGAGGGGTGTGCTCCCTTCCGCTGCAGGTGCCGAGCTTGCGGTTGCCCCTCATCCGCCCTATCGAGCACCTTCTCCCGCCATCCGAGGGAGACGAGAAACGACGCGCCTGCCAACATCGAGGCCCACCATGTCTGTCATCGTTCGGTTTGCACCAAGTCCAACGGGAAAGTTGCATATCGGCAACGTGCGGGCGGCTTTGCTCAACTGGCTCTTCGCGCGGCGGCATGCGGGCAAGTTCATTCTGCGGCTCGACGACACGGATCGGGAGCGCTCGACCGAGGCCAATGCGGAGGCCATCCGCGTTGATCTCACGTGGCTGGGTCTCACCTGGGACGACACGTTCCGTCAGTCAGATCGCACGCAGCGTTACGAGGAAATCAAGCGGCAGCTCATCGCGAGCGGGCGGCTTTATGCTTGCTACGAGAGCGAGGATGAACTCGATCGCAAGCGCAAACGGCAGATGGCGCGCGGGTTGCCGCCACTTTACGACCGCGCCGGGTTGCGTCTGACCGCCGACGAACGTGCGAAGCTGGAAGCGGGCGGGACCAAGCCGCACTGGCGTTTCCTGCTCGCCAACACCGCAGCCGGCGATGCGACCAAGATCGTGCCCACGCCGTTGCATTGGAAAGATCTCGTGCGCGGCGAACAGTCGATCGACATGTCGTCGCTGTCGGACCCGGTGCTGGTGCGCGCGGACGGCACGTTCCTCTATACGTTCACCAGTGTCGTCGACGATATCGACACCAAAATCACCCACATCATCCGCGGCGAGGATCACGTCACCAATTCCGGCGTGCAGGCACAGATCTTCGAGGCGATGGGTGGGAAAGTGCCGGAAATGGCGCATTATTCGCTATTCGTCGGCAGTCAGGGCGAGGCGCTGTCGAAGCGGCTGGGGTCGCTGTCGGTGGAGGGATTTCGCGAGGCGGGCTTGGAGCCGATGGCAGTGAATGCGCTGGCGGCGCTGATCGGCACATCGGATTCTGTGCATCCGGTTTTGAGCTTGCCCGAACTGGCTGAGACATTCGATCTCGACAAGCTGTCGCGCTCGCCATCGCGCTTCGACACGGCCGAGCTTTACGCGCTCAATGCCAAACTGCTGCATATGTTGCCGTTCAGCGATGTGTCACAGCGATTGGCCGCACTCGGCGTGGATGGCGGCGAGGCGTTGTGGCTCGCGGTGCGCGGCAATGTGCAGACGCTGGCCGATGCCGCAATCTGGCGGCGTGTCGTCAAAGGTCCGATAACGCCAGTGATCGAAAACGCCGAGTTCTGTAAAGCGGCTGCCGCGTTGCTGCCGGCGGAGCCGTGGACGCTCGAGACGTGGAGTGCCTGGACCAATGCCGTCAAAGCGGCATCCGGTGCAAAAGGGCGGGCGCTGTTTCACCCGTTGCGGTTGGCGCTGACGGGCATGGAAAACGGACCCGAGCTTAAAACGCTACTGCCATTGATCGGGCGCGCGCGGGCTTTGGAGCGGTTGGCCGGGGCGATCGCCTGATCTGTTCTGATCTCTCAGTCGGCCAGAATGGCCTGGAGCTTCCACAACACCTGCTCCACGACGGCCTTGTCTGCCGTCTCGATGCGATTGCCACGGCGCGCCTTGACGTCAAGCGTGCGCATTTGATTGCACAATACGACACCGGTGGTTTTCCCGCCCGTCAGAAGTACCGTGAAGCCACGGTCACGGCGTACTGTCCGCCGGATGTAATGGGGCAAACGAGTGGTGCGAACGACTTGTTGCAGGCTTCCGGCGAGACGATCAACACGGGCCGGTGGCCCTGCTGTTCGCGGCCGACCGCGCTCGACGGCGAACGTAACCTCGCTACCCGCCGTCAGCATCAACTCGTCCAGAATGTATGGCGGAATCGTCGCGACCGTCGACCCGCCGATCTTGCGCAGCTTGATTGAAGGCATGCTATCGTCCGCTCTGAAAAGTTATATATATATGTATGATATGCTTGGGCTGGCCGATCAACCAAGGTCTTGCCACCAAAGTTCGCGCGGGGCTGCTTATTTGGCTGCCGGCAGCTTAGGCCGCGTCCGCATCGCGTCGTCGACGATCTTGGTGATGGCGGCGCGTTCACGGCCGATGAGGGGGAGGCGAGGCGCGCGGCAACGATCGTTGCTTTTGATCACCAGCGCTTCGACAAGCTTGATGTTCTGCACCAGCTTGGATGAGACGTCGACGTCAAGCAGCGGCCGGAACCAGCGATAAAGCTTGCGCGCTTCGTCCCACTTGCCTGACTGCAGCAAATTCCAAAGCGCAACCGTCTCAGCAGGGAAAGCTGCGACCAGACCAGCCACCCAACCGACCGCACCCATCGCGATGCTTTCAAGGGCGAGATTGTCGACGCCGGTGAAGACTTGATAACGTGGCCCGGTCTTGTTGATGATATCGGTAACGCGGCGCACGTCGTCGGAGCTTTCCTTGACGGCTGCGAACAAGGGCTCGGTAGCCATGTCAGCGAGCATGTCGGGCGTGATGTCGACGCCATAAGCAGGCGGGTTGTTATAGATCATGACCGGCAAGCCACCGGCGCGCGCGACATCTGTCATGTGGCGGATGGTTTCGCGGCGGTCGGATTTGTAGGGCAACCCCGGCAGCACCATGAAGCCTGCAGCACCAGCCTTCGCGCCGGCTTCAGCAAGGCGACAGGCGTTGCGCGTGGAGCCGTCCGCGATGGTCAGCAACACCGGCCGTTTGCCCGCCAGCGATTTCGCGAGTTTGACGCTGGCGATTTTTTCTTGCGCATCGAGCGTCGAACCTTCGCCGAGCGAGCCGGCGACGATCAGGCCATGTACACCCGCATCGACCTGCAGTTTCCAGCAGCGGGCCATTTCTTTTTCGTCGAGGCTGCCGTCGTCGTTGAATTTCGACGTAACAGCTGGAAAAATACCAGACCAGCGCGCGGATGCCGATGCGGGTGCGGCCGCGCTGTCAAGCCTAGGTGCCGTTGGTGATTTGGGTCGGGTAGCCATGCACGATCCTTTGCCTGATCTGTATCAGGTGACTTGAAGTGTCCGCCGTCATCGATCGCCACTCCCGACATCGGATTGCGCGATCGATGCACGGCTTTTCCAATGCATGCTTACGCGCAGCGCTCAGGTCAAGTGCGCTGATCTACCATCGATTCCCAATCGGACCCGTCGAACCGGCGCGGCACCCGGACAATCAACTCAGTTCCAGCGGATCACGAACGGCGAGAGCCAAATTGTTTCGTCTTTGGCGGCGGTGGCTTTTCTACCGTTGCCGCCGAAGTAAATTTCGCCAGCGACACCAGCAATGGTGACGGTATCATCAGTTCGCAGTTGCGCCGTCTTGACCTCGCTTTCGATGCGGCCATCGAGCCAAAGCCTCGCGTAGCCGTCGGATTGACCGGGTTTGTTGAGCACAAGTTCCTGGTCGACATGGATCCAGCGTCCGCGCGACAGGGTCGGCTCGTAGGTCTTGAAAGAGGCGGCACGGCTTTCGGCGGCATCTTTTGTCGCGACGT
>JANXYD010000353.1 GCA_025350265.1 Hyphomicrobiaceae bacterium
GGAAACGAACCTGCAAATCCGAAACACACTAAAGCATGCCACGAACGCGATCCGGGGTGTGAAGCGTCGATTGAAACTCTGCTATGGCATACCAGCGGCATCACTCATGGTCGTGGTTTCAGAGAAAGAGAACGGCCCGTGCAGAGCAACATTGCGACTCTGATGCAAAAAATCCGGGGCTCGAACTCGAATTGGAGGCTGAGGTTGCCGCGCGGACGGAGCAACACTGGTGTCCGATCAAGCACGCGCGCCGGGTCATCGGCGCACACGAACACTACCGGAAGTTCATCGAGTTTGGTGACGCCGAAGCCTATCGGGCGTGGCTAGCAACATTCGCCCAAGGTGGCGCGAAGCAGCCCGACTGATATGTGTTTTACGACGACGTGAAAACGGCTTCACCCGCGATCCGGAAGCACTCGAACAAGCGACGCTGCGAAGTCACGTTGAAATGAGGCGTTCCCATGCAGATCCCCGCGGCGCGCGATCCGCTCACTCCAGCAGAAATTCAACGCTACAAGCGGCATCTGGTGCTGCGCGACGTCGGCGGCGCGGGGCAGCAGCGGCTGAAGGCGGCGCGCGTGCTGGTGATCGGCGCGGGTGGTCTTGGAGCACCGCTGTTGATGTATCTCGCGGCGGCGGGCGTGGGGACGCTTGGGGTCGTCGACGACGACCGGGTGTCGCTGGATAATCTGCAGCGGCAGATCGTGCACTCGACCGATAGCGTCGGCGCGTCAAAGGTCGAGAGTGCGGCTGTCACGTTAGGGCGGATCAATCCGCATGTCTCGGTGGAGCCGCATACCGTGCGGTTGACGTCCGACAATGCGCTGCAGCTGATCGAGCGCTACGATATCGTCGCCGATGGATCGGATAATTTCGCGACGCGCTATCTGGTTTCGGACGCGTGCTATCTGGCTAAAAGAACACTGGTGTATGCGGCGGTCGGACCATTCGACGGCTATATTACGACGCTGAAGCCGCATCTTAAGGGCGCGGACGGGGTGCCAAATCCGACGTATCGGTGCCTGTTTCCGGTCGCGCCGCCGCCGGGGCTTGTGGCCAACTGTTCGGAAGTGGGTGTATTGGGCGCGGTGGTTGGCGTGGTCGGCACGCTGCAGGCGACGGAGGTACTCAAGGAAATTTTGGAGATCGGCGATAGTCTCACCCGCCGGCTGATGATGTATGACGCGTTAGGCGCCCGGTTCGACACCGTGAAATACGGCTGGAACGCGGATAACCCGCTTTCCGGACGCGCACCGGAGATCACCGATCTGTCGATCCATCATGCCGACCCGCAAAAGTCTTGACCTGCAGGATGTGAAGTTCGAACGCCGGCCGCAGCGCCCTTCGCGCGAAGAGCCGGGATCTACCAGCCAACGATCGGGCAAGATCCCGGCGCGCGGCTCGCGCTTGACCGGGAAGACGACGGGTATCAAGCGTGACGAAACAGGAGAGCGATCATGAGTGACGAGATCAAGGTCAAGGATAGCAACGGCACGGTACTGTCTGCAGGCGACAGCATCCAGGTCATCAAGGATCTGAAGGTGAAGGGCGCCGATACGCTGAAGCGCGGCACGGTGTTCAAGAACATTCGGCTGATCGAGGACGATGCCGAAAACATCGAGGCAGGCCAGGGTCGCAACACGGTGGTGCTGAAGACCATGTTCATTAAGAAGGTCAGTTAAGTGAGCTGGCCACACATCCGGGGCGTGCTGCTCGACAAGGACGGCACCATCATCGACTACTCCCGAACCTGGGTGCCGATCAATCACGAGGTGGCGCTGGCGGCGGCGCGGGGCGATCGCGTGCTGGCAAATGAGTTGCTGCGCGCGGGCGGGCTTGACCCGGTGACCGATGTCGTGACGCCCGGTTCGCCTCTGGCGGCGGCGGGTGCCGAAGGGATCGTGGCGTGTTTCAGCCCGATATTGGGGGCACGCACGCCGCCAGACCTGCTTGAGACAGTGAAGCGGATCTTTGCCGAAGGCGGCGGCAAATACGCGGTCTTGCTGCCGGGTGCGCGGCAAGCGATCGCGGACCTGAAAGCGCGCGGGCTGATGGTCGGGTTGGCCACCAACGATAGCGAGGGCGGCATGCGGGCATCGCTGTCGCGGGTCGGACTGATCGGCGCTTTCGATTTTCTGGTGGCGGCGGATAGCGGCTTTGGCGCCAAGCCGGATCCGGGAATGGCGCTGGCGTTCGCCAAGGCCGTTGGCTTGCATCCGTCAGTCTTGGCGGCCGTCGGCGATGCCGCCCATGACTTGGCGACGGCCGCCCGCGCCGGGTATGGATTAAAGGCGGCCGTCCTCTGCGGCACGGGCACGCGCGCCGACCTTGAGCCAGTCGCCGACGTGGTACTGGAGAGCGTGGCTGATTTGGTGGGGCTGGTGGGGTGAGAAGGCAGGACAGAGCGCTGCAGTCGCCTATTTATATCGCACGCACAGTCCGCTCAATGCAGCGATAACGGAAAGACGGGCACTCGATCGTAGGGCGCAATAGCCCACTTCGGGCGTATTGCGCCGCCGTTTGGGCGTCCTCGGCAGGCCCCGCCTTAGAGATGGACGACAATGGAAGCAACATCGACGTTGCAATCAACACGCTAGTCAAGAACTTGTTTGGTTTGGTTTGGTTTGGATTGATTTCCCTCGTGGACGTATGATTACTCAGAGAACAAACGTAGATTGTTACACAGGTATGAGCCCCGGATCGGGGCAACCCAGACTTCTCCTTCGCCTCAAAAGCGCCGGGCCACAATCATCCTTGCCACTGTCGCAATCGGGGGTAAAGCGGACGATCGGGGCCGCGTCCCACCCCCCGTCTGCCCTCAATACGCCCCTGCCACCTGTCCGACGCTGTCTTTGTTGTAGAGGTCGCGGCGGAACTGGATGACACCGTCTTCGGTGGCCCAGGCCGTGACGTAGGCGAAATACAGCGGCACGGGCTTCTTGAGGCTGACGTCCAGGCGCTCGCCGGATGCCTTCATCGCCAGCACGCGCTCGCGGGTCCAGCCGCCCTGATCGGCCAACAGCCAGGTCGCCAACTGGTCGATGCCGGAGACGCGCACGCAGCCCGAACTGGCGGCGCGGAAGTTGCGGCCGAACAACGTGTCCGAAGGCGTCGAGTGCATGTAGACCGAGTGGCTGTTGTCGAAATTGATCTTGACGAAACCAAGCGGATTTTCCGGCCCGGGCTGCTGCTGGAATGTGTAGGCGGTGGCCGTCGCGGCATTCCACTTGATCTTCGAGGTATCGACCTTGCGGCCCTGGCCGTCCAGCGCATCGATGCCATATTTTGCCAGCACATCCTGGCCTTTGGCAGCCATGGCGGCACCTTTTGGCACCAGATCCTGCGACAGCACGGTGGGCGGCAGATGCCAGACCGGATTGAAGTTCAGCTGATGGATCGACGAGCGCAGGATCGGCGTCTGCCGATCCGGCTTGCCGACGACGCCGGCGTGGCGGGACACGACCCTGTCGCCATCGACCGCTTCAATCTGGGCGGCGGGAATGTTGACGACCACATATTTCTTTGGCGCGGTTCGCGCGAGGTCGGTCAGGCGCTGCAAGTTGACCTTGAGTTGGCGCAGGCGCACGGCGGCCGGCATATTGAGGGCTGCGAACGTGCGCTTGTCGACCACGCCTGTCGGGCTCAAGCCGTTCGAAGCCTGGAAGCGCTTGACGGCCTTTTCCAGCCCGTAATCGAAATTCTGTGAGATATCGCCATCGCCATCGCGCAGGTCGCCGGAAAGCGCGAGGCGCTTCTTGATCAAGGCGACCGTCGGCGAGAACAGCCCGATGCTGATCTGCTGGTCATCGGGGATGAGCGGAAAGCCCCCCGCTGATGCGACACCTTCATAAAGCTTGATCGCGTTGGCCATGGCGGCAAGATTTTGTTTCGACAGCGTCGGGAAGCCCTTCGGCGGCGCGGATTCCCATTCCTTGACGAAGTTGCGATCGACTTCGACGCGGCGTTCGGACTGGTCGGCATTGGGGAAGCCGACCCAGGACGTGCCCTGCGCCGAGGCGATGGCACTGAAACCCAGGCTCGACACCACGATCATGAGGCAGCGGACAGTCGCGCCGGGAGACCGGCGGCGCGGGGCCGTACCGAAGCGGAAACTGGTCATGGGCGGGCTCATGTCTTTGTATGGCGGTACGGGCGGCGGATACGCTTTGTTTACCAGCGGCTATGCCAGCGACCTATTAACAAATTGCACACCATCGCCAAGACTTCGGCAAGCTGATGACTTCGAGCCACATGGCTGGCTACCTATTTCGACATCGGCCCGGACAGTAAGCCTTTGAGATATTGGCCATACGCCGAACTGCCGAAGCCTTTAGCCAGTTCCTGCAACTGATCGCTGGAGATATAGCCTTGGGTAAAGGCGATCTCTTCCGGGCACGCGATCTTGTAACCCTGGCGATGATCCAGGGTTTGCACGAACGTGGCGGCTTCGATCAGACTTTCCGGCGTGCCGGTATCGAGCCAGGCAAAACCGCGCCCCAGCCGCTCGACGTGCAGCTGACCCATTTCGAGGTAGGCACGGTTGACGTCGGTGATCTC
>JANXYD010000398.1 GCA_025350265.1 Hyphomicrobiaceae bacterium
ATGATGATGGCGCTGGCCCGTCAGATCCCGGAAGCGGATCGCTCGACGCAAGCCGGCAAATGGGAAAAATCGCGCTTCATGGGCGTTGAACTATTTTCCAAAACGCTCGGCGTCATCGGTTGCGGCAATATCGGTGCAATCGTCGCCGACCGCGCCATCGGGCTTAAAATGCGGGTGATCGCGTTCGATCCGTTTCTGTCGGACGAGCGCGCGGTCACACTCGGCGTCGAGAAGGTCGAACTCGCCGAATTGATCCGGCGCGCCGATTTCATCACCCTGCACACACCGTTGACCGACAAGACACACAACATCCTCAACCGCGAAACGCTGGCAAAAACCAAGCCGGGCGTGCGCATCATCAATTGCGCGCGCGGCGGCTTGATCGACGAAGCGGCATTGCTCGAAGCCCTCAAATCGGGGCACGTCGCCGGTGCCGCACTCGATGTCTTCGAGGTCGAGCCGGCCAATCAAAATGCGTTGTTCGGCGCGCCCAACCTGATCTCCACGCCTCACCTCGGTGCCGCAACCGGCGAAGCGCAGGAGAATGTGGCGTTGCAGGTTGCCGAGCAGATGTCAGACTATCTTCTGCGCGGCGCGATTACCAACGCGGTCAATTTCCCCTCGATCACGGCGGAAGAAGCGCCGCGTCTCAGGCCCTTCATCAAGCTTGCCGAGCAGCTCGGTTCGTTTGCAGGTCAGCTTACCGACACGCACATCAAGGGCATCAGGATTGAATATTCGGGTGCGGTCGCGTCACTCAACGTCAAGCCGTTGACGGCTGCGGCCGTCGCCAATGTGCTCCGCCATCACATGGGCGACGGGGTCAACATGGTCTCGGCCGTCAGCCTCGCCGAGGAGCGTGGCGTGCGCATTGAAACCACGACGTTCAAGCAAGCCGGCGCGTACGAAAGCTATATCAAGCTGACGGTCTTGTCCGAAAAGTACGACCGGGCGGTCGGCGGCACGGTGTTCGCCGATGGCCGCCCGCGCTTCATCCAGGTGCGCGACATCAACATGGAGTTCGAGTTGACGCCGCACATGCTGTTCGTGCGCAATGCCGACAAGCCCGGATTTATCGGACGTTTCGGCGCTGTCATGGGCGAGGCCGGCGTCAACATCGCCACCCTCAATCTCGGCCGCGACAAGCCGGGTGGCGATGCGATTTGCCTTGTGTCTGTCGATGAACCGATTTCCGACGCGGTGCTTGCGGAAGTGAAGGCGCTGCCGCAAGTCATCCGCGCCAACCGACTGCAATTCTAGCTCACCGCCCCTGACGTCAGCGGCTACTTGCGACGCGAACGGATTTTACGGCCGCCATCGCGACGGTGGAAGTCTGGCAGCTCGGACAGTCGAGCGGGAAGCGATGCTGGAAGGCACCGGCGATGCCGATGGCGAGGCTCAGGCCCATGGTGGAGGCGACGACGAGGTTGGCGAACACTTGGACGGCATGCTGGACAGCAATGATCATGGTGGCAACCCTTACACAAAACACAGGAGGACGACCGAACCCGGCGACTGAGCGGTCAGAAGAACCAATCGTCGCCGATTGCGTTCACACTAGATCAATGTTGGTTAAATCCCGGTTAAGGTTGATAATGTGTGAAAGCAGATAAAGCAGATATTCGCGCGCTTTTGTGTGGCTGCGGGAGAGCAGATTCGTGACCGACAAGCCGCCCGACGACGACGAGCAGAACCGACTTTCGGCGCGCGCGGCACGCTATGTGCGCGTCGGCGGCAACATCGGCTCCATCGCTGCCAAAGCTGCAGGCCAGCGGTTGTTCGGCATCGAGCGTGATCCGGCGAAGGCCGCCATGGAGTTGGCCGCCGCACTCGGCGGGCTCAAGGGCCCGATCATGAAGGTGGCGCAACTGCTGTCGACAATTCCCGAAGCCTTGCCGAAGGAATACGCAGCCGAACTTTCCCAATTGCAGTCGCAGGCGCCACCCATGGGACCGGCCTTCATGCGCCGGCGCATGGTGGCGGAACTCGGCCCTGATTGGGAGAAGCGCTTCGCCTCGTTCACACCCCAGTCGGCAGCGTCAGCGTCGCTCGGTCAGGTGCACCGCGCCACATCGCTCGACGGTCGCGCGCTGGCCGTCAAACTGCAATATCCCGACATGCAGTCAGCCGTCGAAGCCGACCTCAACCAACTGCGTCTGTTATTTGCGCTGCACGCCCGCATGGATCGCGCGATCGATACCGCCGGCATCATGACGGAAATTTCGGCCCGCCTGCGCGAAGAACTCGATTATGTGCTGGAGGCCGCCCACATCGCGCTTTATGGCGAGATATTCAAGGGCAATGCGCAGATCCGCATTCCAAAGGTGCTCCCGGACCTTTCGACCAGGCGTTTGCTGACGATGACGTGGATGGAAGGCCGCCCGGTGCTATCGTTCAAGGACGCACCGCAACACAGCCGCAACGCAATCGCGCTGGCGATGTTTCAAGCTTGGTGGTTCCCGTTCTCTCATTTCGGTGTGATCCATGGCGACCCGCATCTCGGCAATTATTCCGTGATTGAATCCGATGGCATTCCGCAAGGCCTCAACCTGCTGGATTTCGGCTGTATCCGCACGTTTCCCGTCAAGTTCGTCGGTGGGGTCGTCGACCTCTATCGCGGCCTGCTTGAGAACGATCGCGCGCGCATCGTCCACGCCTACGAGACGTGGGGCTTTGATGGCCTCAGCAACGAACTCATCGACATCCTCAATGTTTGGGCGGGTTTTATCTACGGGCCGCTGCTCAACAATCGCGAGCGCCGCATTGCCGAGGACGTGCCGCCGGGCGACTACGGCCGGCGCGAAATGGCGCAAGTGCACCGCGCGTTGAAGGAAAAAGGTCCGGTAAAAATACCGCGCGAATTCGTGTTCATGGATCGCGCCGCCATCGGTCTCGGCGGCGTATTTTTGCATCTCGATGCGCGTGCCAACTGGTATCGCCTGTTCAACGAAACCATCGACGGCTTCGATACCGCCACGGTGGCCGAGCGGCAGCGGCAGGCCTTTGCCAAGGCGGGCGTGCCGCTGCCGGCGTGACCCGGCGCATTGGTCGCGATCTGTAGGGTGCAATAGCCCCCTCCGGGCGTATTGCACCGCGACACTGACATTTATCGCCCTCAGTCGATCAGACTTGCAATATCCAGTGCGCC
>JANXYD010000130.1 GCA_025350265.1 Hyphomicrobiaceae bacterium
TCCCGAGACTCAAGAACTTTGAGGACGGGCTCTTAGCGATGTTAAGTGCGATCGGCTTGATCGCGAGTAGTGCGATGGTCAGCAGCAATGCCGAAGCGGCTGGCTGTATCAAGGGCGCAATCGTCGGCGGCGTCGCGGGAAAACTTGCCGGACATGGAGTAGCTGGTGCCGCTGTCGGCTGCGCGTATGGTGTGCATAAGAGAAATCAAGCCGAGCGCACCAACCAGACCGACCCGCAACACGCGGCGCGGCGTACGTACTGAAAGCATTCGTTCGGCGATTATTCTATTCCATTGGAAAAAGAAAGCGGCATCTCGGTGCCGCGTTCTGTATCTGGCAGCGGCGACGCGGCCGCCGCCTTGGGTGCGTGCGAGACCGACTTCGGCGAGATGGCCGGCGAGTTTTTCATTCGGCATGCCATCGCGGAGAATGTCGCGGCAGGCCAGCAACTTCGCCAAGTCGATGCCGGTGGACAGCCCCATTTCCTCCAGCATCCAGACGAGATCTTCAGTGCAGATGTTGCCTGAAGCACCCGGGGCGAATGGGCAGCCGCCGAGCCCTGCGAGCGAGGCATCGAAACTGGTAACGCCGACCTCCAGCGCTGCCAACGCGTTGGCGAGGCCTTGGCCACGCGTGTCGTGGAAGTGACTGCCGCCGATGCGGCTTTTTCCGAATGCGGCGAAAAGCTGCTGATAGAGCCGTTTGACCTGGGCGGGATTGCCGATACCGATGGTGTCGGCGGGGGTGACGCGATCGGCACCGGCGGCGAGACATTTCTCGGCCAACGCCAGGACATCCCTTTCAGGCACCGCGCCCGCAATGGAACAGCCGAATGCGGTGGACAGGCCAATCTCTATTTCGGCCCGGGACGCGGCCGGCTGGGCTGAGCGCAAATCGACGACGCGGCGCAATTCATCGATCGATTGCGCATGGGTTTTGCGAACGTTGGCGAGGTTGTGGGCTGGGCTGACGGAGATCGGCATCGTAACCTTGTTTGCGCCGGCCGCGAGCGCCGCTTGCCCACCCTTCGCATTGGGGGCGAGGGCGGTTGTAAGCAGGCCGGGGATGGTCGTTGCGTAACGGGTGACTTCAGCGGCGTCGGCCATCCCAGGGACAACGGCTGCCGGCACGAACGAGCACACCTCGATCTCGCGCACACCTGCGGCTGCCGCAGCCGCGATCCACCGCTTTTTGTGCTGCGTCGGCAGGATCGATTTCAGAATCTGGAGGCCATCGCGGGGGCCGACCTCGACGATGGTGATCGCGGGCGGGGCTACTTTGGCCGAGGGAGCGGACATTGGATTTCTCGCGATTCAACATGGACGACGTGTGTCGCCGTGGGGACTTGCCGAAAACGCCAATCTCGGCTCGGATACCGATCCTTACCGCTGGCTTGACGTTTAACTCTAGCTCTCCGTTTTGTCGTGGTCGACCTTGAAACGAAGCATCTCCCATGACAGTGCGACACCTACCCCTCGAAGGAATCCGGGTCATCGAGATGACCCACATGGTCGCGGGGCCAACTGCCGGGCTCATCCTGGCCGACCTCGGGGCCGACGTGATCAAAGTGGAGCCGTTGCCCGGCGGCGACAAGACGCGCGGATTGACAGGCGGCGGCATCGGCTTTTTCGCGATCATGAATCGCAACAAGCGAAGCGTGCTGGTCGATCTGAAAACAGCGGCTGGACATGCCGAAGTGCTGGACCTTATCGCCAGCGCTGACGTGCTGCTCGAGAATTTTCGTCCTGGAGCGATGGACAAGCTCGGCTTCAGTGCGGACACGCTGATGACGCATAATCCGCGCCTCATCTACTGTTCGGTCAAAGGGTTCCTGTCGGGTCCGTATGAGCATCGCGCGGCCCTCGACGAGGTGGTGCAAATGATGGCCGGGCTTGCGTACATGACCGGTCCGCCGGGTCAGCCGCTGCGCGCGGGATCATCGGTGGTCGACATCATGTGCGGGATGTTCGCGGTGATCGCCGTGCAAGCGGCGCTGCGAGAGCGGGAACGTACCGGGTGCGGCCAGAAGGTGGCTGCGGCATTGTTCGAGACATGCGCGATGCTGATGGCGCAGCATATGATGCAGACCAGCATTACGGGCAAGACCGTGCCGCCCATGAGCGTGCGACAGCCGGCATGGGGCGTCTACGACATTTTCGATTGCGTGGACGGGCCGTTGTTCGTGGGCGTGGTGACGGATACGCAATGGCGCGGGTTCTGCGAGGGTTTCGCGCTCACGCAGCTGGCCACCGATGCCCGCCTCGCAACCAATAACGGCCGACGCGAGAACCGCTCGTGGCTGATCCCGATGCTGTGCGAGGTGATCGCGCCGATGACGCGGGCGCAGTTCGAGGACAAAGTCGAGGCGTTGGGCCTGCCGTATGCGCCGATCGCCAAGCCGGAAGATCTGTTTGCCGATCCACATCTGCTGGCGTCCGGCGGGCTGTTGGAGCTGACGTTGCCGGATGGGCGCATCGCTGCGACGCCCGCGTTGCCGCTCGAAATGGGCGGGCGGCGGTTCGGCATCCGCACGGGGTTGCCGACCCCCGGCGAGCACACCGACGAGGTGTTGGGTGAGGTGCGGGCGGCAAAAATAAAACGGGCGCGGATATGATCCACGCCCGTCTTCGATGATAAGTCGTTGCGATCAGAAGCGGCGGGTGATGCCGGTGTAGACCTGGAGTGCGGGGGTTTCGCGGTTGAGGCCGATGTTGGCGCCAACGTCGAGCTGCAGGTTCTTCTGAGCCGTCCAAGCCAGCGCAGTATCGAAGCTGTATTGATGCACGGTGTGGAAGGGGTCGACGTTGATGGCTGACCACAGTTCGCCGGTCAGCGTCACGTCCTTGGCGATGGGACCGCTGAGGCTTACGGCGTTGACGTACTGATTGTGGAAGCCGCCGTCGTTGCCGTTTTTCAGGAAGTCGACTTCGGTGTTGAACAGCAGCGTGCGGCTGTCGGCCAGGCTGATCGAGTAGGGGACGATGATGCCGCCCTCGGTCGTCTGGTTGCCGCCGAGGCTAGCCGGCGCGGTGCCGAACTTGACGTACGGCATAATGGCCAGCGCACTGTTGCCGCCCTCGTTGCCCCAAAGGTTGACCTTGGCGCGGGCGTAGAAGTCGCTGACGCCCGATGCGCTGGACGACGTGTCGGCGACGCTGTCGCGGATATGCTGGTGGACGAACGGGGTGAAATTCAGCTGCAGCTCGACGTTGTTGGTCAGGCCGATGCGGACGTTCGGATTGGGACCGACGTAGGTTTGCGTGCGGACGCCGTCGAGCGTCATCGTGGTGTAGTTGAAGAGTTCAACTTCGGCTTGCACGCGGCCGGCGTCGATGGTGGTGGCACCGAAATTCTTCGCCGGACGATCAGGCGAGAAGTCACGCAGGGCGCTTTCCGGGGTAGGGTTGAAAAGCGTGTAACCGCTTTTGTCGGGCTTGGCATCTTCGGCGTATGCGGTGAGGGTGCCGAGCGTCAGGCCGAGGCCGACGAACGCTGCAAAACTGGTGCTGAGGCGGATTGATTTGTGCAAGTCGCAGCTGAATGGCATCTGTCATCTCCCGATTGAATAAATGTGGGAGTAAGTGATTCGTGCCACTTGCGCATTGCGCTCAGCGTCAAATGCCACAACTCCGACTTGGTCTGTTGCGGCAAAACAACAAATTGCGCGGAGACGGCTAAATATATGGCGGAGTGCGCTTTTTTCGAGCAGCTTCGGGGCGGTCGCTGGCCTTTTATCTATTTCGATTTTGGCTTTGCACCCAGCGCGGACCGATCCGTTGCATCAAATGGCGCTTTGGATGGCTTCGCACGCGCGACTTTGCGGGCCGTGGTGGCGCTGGCTGATGGTCGCTGGTTGGTGGCGGATACGCACGCCTGCCGTTCGAGCGAGAAGTCCTGTCCGAGACGACAGGTGTAGGCCACGAACTTCGGTCGAGCGGCCGGTGTGGCTTTGATATTCGCGGCTGCCACGGGGGGAAGAGTTGGGGCTGCCGCCGCAGGTGCTTTTGGCGGCGGAATGGGAGCAGCAACGTTCTAAGCGGCTGATGCCAACGACGGTGCGATTGCCGGCGCCACTGGTGAGCGCGTTGTAATGGGCGCGGGCGGCCTGGGAGGCGTGGGTGCGACGGCGACAGTGCCAGTGACGGTGCCCGGTTTAGAGCGTCGCACCGGTCCTACCATTGGCAGGATTTGGCGCGCGAGGGGTGGGCGCGTTGCGCCCGTTTCAGACTGGGCAACCGGTGCTTGCAGCGGGGCCGATTGGATGACCGACTGAGCGAAAGCCGGAATCGCAACCGCCAGAGCAACGCCGAGGACGACGTTCCGTGTAAGCAAGGTCCAAGCCATCGCCAACTCCATTCGACCGACACCGCCAGAGAACGCCGCAAAGGTAGCAGATCTACCCAGCGGTGTCGCCGGATTTGCCACCTTAGGACGAAAACTTTCGCGCCGATTGGCACACGACGCGAAAGTTGCCAGCGGATTGTGATCGAAAAACGATCAGAGCGAGCGATCGATCAGCGAGCACAAAGTAGCCGCGCTCGATTTATCATGCTGGGGCGGCGCGTCCTCGACATTGAGGATTTTCACGACGCCATTTTCGATGGCCATCGCATAACGCTTCGAGCGCACGCCCAGGCCGCGCGCCGACAAGTCGAGGTCGAGACCGGCTTTTTTGGCGAAGTCGGCGCTGCCGTCGGCCAACATCACGATCTTGCCGGTGGCACCCGTATCTTCGGCCCAACGCGTGAGAACGAAAATGTCGTTCGTCGACGTGCAGGCGATGGTGTCGAAGCCCTTGGCTTTCAGTTCAGCGGCACGGTCGACGAAGCCGGGCATGTGCGCCTTGTGGCATGTCGGCGTGTATGCGCCCGGCACCGCAAACAGCGCGACTTTCTTGCCATCGCAAAGCTCGGCCGTGGTCATGGGCTTGGGGCCTTCAGGCGACATGACGGTGAATGTGGCTTCAGGCAACTTGTCGCCGACCTTGAGGGTCATGTGTCGTCTCCGTTGGGGTTCTGTGGATATCGTAACCCTTTATGCTCGATCACGGCACAAGGCGCAATCGACCACCTGGGTTGGCTGTCGGTGTTGCACGACACCCCCACCCCAAACGCCAGCGGCTTGGACGCCGCAACTTGCCCAGAACTCCGTCATGGCCGCGAAGGCGGCCACCCAAGCATGCCGAAATTATTGCACAAAATTACCCGAGATGTGACAGGACGGCAGGCATTCTTTGTCTACCGCCGATTTCCAATCGCAGCTTGCTTGGGTGGCCGCCTGTGCGGCCATGACGACCGAGTGAACGGCGTTTTCCCCATTCGAGGGGGAGGAAAAAGGCGTCGCGGGACCGCGTAGGCCTGCAAGGTTTTTCGCGCCGGCCCACTCTCCCCCGGGGTCGGTCGGACAGGTCAGCTGTCGTCCTGTAATTTGTCGGTCAGGCGACGGTCGCGCTTGGTGGGTCGACCGCTGCCGGCATCGCGGCCGCCGGGTGCGTTATCGATCGTGGTGGGGTCGCGCGGTGGTGCCGGTGGCGTGAGGTCTTGATAGAGTGCCTGGGCTTCCACGGCCGGCCCGCGCCGGACGCCGGCTGCGCGGACTTCGAGGATGCGGATGCGGGCGCCCAGCGCAATCGTGAGGATGTCGCCGGGCTTGACGAGTTGGCTGGGTTTTTCCGCGCGGACGCGATTGACACGCACCTTGCCGTCGATGACCAACTCGGCAGCGGACGTGCGCGATTTGATCACGCGGGCGTACCACAGCCACTTATCGATCCGCTGGGGTGCAGACCCCGACGGTTCGGACAGTTCGGACGGGGGTAGCTGCTGGCTCATGGTGGTTCGACGGCGTGTGCTCGTGTTCTCGGCGGGCAGTCGGCTGCGCCCGGCGGGCGCGTCGCTGGGTGCTTCGCTGCGCCGCAAGGGCAGATTTGCTGCTTAGGCCGCAAATGTGACATCTCCACAGGCACGACGCAAAATCATCCACAGGTCATTCTGCAAGTCCATGATTTTGCTCGACCCTCGCCACCGGACGGCCGCTTTGCCCGTGGACAAGGGTGGGGCTTGCTTGCGTCGCGGGCGAGGCGGCGGTTACGTCGAACCATCGAGATTCGCCGGTTCGTCGATTCGCTGCGGCTGCCGGTGAGACGCGACAACCGCTGCATCTATTCAAGCGATCTCGCACACATTGGGCGTGCGGACGCAGACATTCGAGGGTCTTGATGGCTATTGCCGAGGTTGGATATGAGCGCAGTAACCCCGTCGATATGATCGAACAGATCGCGGCGGGGCACGATTGGGCTACCGAGCGGACCGCGACGGACGAACTCACGCTTGTGGTGGCCGGCAGCTGGGCCGACTATCAGGTGTCGCTGAACTGGCGCGACGATCTGGAATCGCTGCATTTGGCATGCGCTTTCGACTTCAAGATTCCGGAGGCGCGACTGCCCGAAGTCTACAAGCTGGTAGCGCAGATCAACGAGCAATTATGGCTCGGCCATTTCGATCTGTGGACGCACGAGGGCTTGATCATGTTCAGGCATGGGTTAATGCTGAACGGGTCGCTGGCGACGCCGAGCCAGTGCGAAGCGATGCTGCGCGCAGCGCTGGAGGCGTGCGAACGGTATTATCAATCGTTTCAGTTCGTCGTATGGGCCGGCAAGGACGCCCGCACGGCGATGGCGGCTGCAGCGTTCGACACGGAAGGGCAGGCGTAGCACAAAGCCGCGTTGCCGTTGTGCGATGCGGCTGGAAGCGCCACGTTTCAGTTGCGGCCGACCGGTCTTTGCATTCGTCGTGCGGGCCGCGCGCACCTCATTTGAAAGCGTTACGCAATGTCGCCGCCGTTACCGCCACTGCCGCCGCACCCCGATCTCATCCGACTGCCGCTCGATCGCATGCAATTCCAGATCGGTGGGCTGTTCTGGCCGATGGACGTGGTGCGCGACGAAGCAGCGCAGCTCGGCGTCACTGAAGATCGCGACTTGTACCCGTTCGGGCTGATGATCTGGGAATCCGCTGTGGTGCTCGCGGACGTGCTCGATGCGCGGGGCGGCGATATGGATCACCGGTCTGTGCTGGAGCTCGGCTGCGGCGTCGGGTTGCCCGGACTGGTCGCGCAAAAGCATGGCGCGCGCGTGATTCAGACCGATCATGATGCGCTGGCGCTGGCGCTCTGTCGGCACAACGCGGCCCTCAACCGCATCCCGGGCATTGAACAGTTCGTCGGCGATTGGCAGGCCTGGACGCACACGCCGCGCTACGACCTCATTATCGGTGCCGACATCATCTACGACACCGCCGACTACGACGTTCTGGAGAAGGTGTTCCGCGCCAATCTCGCGCCGCGCGGCGAAGTGCTGCTGACAGATCCAATGCGGCAGCAGACGATCGCGCTATTCACGGTCATGGAAGACGCTGGCTGGACGATTGATACGACGCATCGCATGCAGCCGACCGTCACCGAAACCTACAAGGCCAAGGCCGAAATCGAAGTGCAGATCGTGACGGCGCGCTTGAATTGACGCGGCCTACTCCAACAACCCATCCAGGATGAAGCCTTTGTGCGGCTTGGGGGTGTCGGAGGCTTTTTTGCCTTGCCCGCTGTCGGCGTCGGCCGTGGTCGTCGGCTTGGGTCCGTCGACTGAGGCGGACGGACGATCGAGCGTGCCGCGCACGCCGCACGCAGACACCACGCTGGCTAAGGCGACCACGATCACGGCAGTTTTGGCTCGGCTCAACACACTGCCACCTTGAATTGTGAAACCGTTGGCGCTCACGATGTCCATCTGCCTCCCTAGCTGGTCTTGCCGATCTTTTCCAGCCGCTTTGACCAGGTTCGCGCCATTTTACGGACGTTCTGTGGCGCAGTTCCACCATAACTGGTGCGACTTGACACCGAATTGGCCACGCTGAGCACGTCGAAGACAGCTTTCGTGATGCGCGGTTCGATCGCCTGCATATCGGCGAGCGGCATATTTTCCAGCGAGACACCGGCCGTTTCTGCCCGCTTGACGATCGAGCCGGTGACGTGGTGGGCCTCGCGGAAGGGCATTTTGAGTTCCCGCACCAGCCAATCGGCGAGATCAGTCGCGGTAGAAAACCCACGTCCGGCAGCCGCCAGCATCGCCTCGGGCACCGGTTCGAGATCGCCGATCATGCCGGTCATGGCGGCCAATGCCACATTGAAATTATGGATCGCGTCGAAGGTGGTTTCCTTATCCTCCTGCATGTCCTTGGAATAGGTCAGCGGCAACCCCTTCATGACCATCAACAATCCCTGGAACGCGCCGGCGATGCGACCCACCTTGGCGCGACACAACTCGGCTGCATCCGGATTGCGCTTTTGCGGCATGATCGACGAGCCGGTGGTCCAGCGGTCCGACAACTGGA
>JANXYD010000430.1 GCA_025350265.1 Hyphomicrobiaceae bacterium
GAATACCGAAGCCGCCACCGGACTTGCCGGAGTTGCCGACGCGGGTGTGGGACGGCGGCGTCGGCATGCCACCGGACCCACCACCGAGCAGATCAAGCGGGTTGAGGCCGAACAGCAGCATGATGGCACCGACGATCAACATCGTGGTGAGGCCCATGCCGCCGCCACCCATTGGAATCTGAATGCCGCCGCCGCCGCCAAGATCGCCGCCGCCGTCGCCGCGCCGGTCTTCGACGTTGGTGCTCTGTTCGTCGCTCTGATCGTATCGCATCGGTGGACCGTGGTGTGTCAGGTTTGCCGTCGAAAGTGGCTGTACGAAAGGTTGTGCCCCAGGTCAGGCGATCGATCAAGCACGCTGCGCCGCCAGTCCCGAGCCTTACTTCATAAGCGCCAGGAATTCCTGGCGGGTCACTCGATCATCGCCAGGAATTCCTGGCGGGTCATGGCATTATCGCGAAAGCAGCCGAGCATACGGCTGGTGTGCAGGGCGGTGCCGTGTTTGCGCACGCCGCGCTGCGTCATGCAGCCGTGTTCGGCCTTGATGACGACGCCAACGCCGCGCGGCTCCAACACGTCCTGGATTGTGTTGGCGATTTGCGCAGTCATTTTTTCCTGAATCTGCAGGCGGCGCGCGAATATTTCGACGACGCGGGCGAGCTTGGAAATGCCCACCACGCGTCCGGTCGGCAAGTACGCCACCCAGGCCTTGCCGATGATCGGGGCCATGTGGTGCTCGCAGTGGCTCTCAAATGGGATGCCGCTCAGCACGATCATTTCGTCGTATCCGGCGGTTTCCTCAAACGTCTTGCGCAGAATTTGCGCGGGATCTTCTGCATAGCCGGCAAAGTACTCATCAAACGCGCGCGCCACTCGGGCCGGCGTTTCCAGAAGGCCGTCGCGATCGGGATCGTCGCCGGTCCAACGGATGATGGTGCGAAACGCCGCCTCGGCCTCCGCACGGCTCGGTTTACCCGCGGGATTGCCGACTATGCCAACAACGCCAGGCGCAACCACGCCGGGCGGAACGTCCTTGAGCAACTTCACCGGCCTGTCCTTAGATGCTGTCATGGCGACCCTCATGTCATTTCGGCATCGTATATAGCGATTGTGGCGCAGCCCACCAAACACGTTGTCGTCAAACCGCTATTTCTGCGGCCCGATACCGGACCTGGCGAGCGCCATGGCGGCGTCTAGCACGGCACGGTCGCCGATGTGATTGGTGAGCAGCAGGATCAGCTTGGCGTCGACCATGCGGCTCTCGGTCGCGCTGAGGTTCCGATGCAGGTCGACGAGGGCCGCGTAGAAGTCGTCGGGGTCGGCGATATTGGGCTCGGTGTTCAATGGGCTGGTCATCTGAGATCATCCGAATGGCCGGTAGCGCGGCTTACGGCACGGGTGACGGCATCGGCATCGAATGCGCGCCAGCGGGCGGCCACATGCTGGTCGGGCCGTAGCAGATACACGGTTCCGGGCTTTGCGTCGTAGTGCTGCGCCAGACCGCCAGCCACATCCTCGAGCAAGGCCGCGTGCGGGCGCGATCCTCGGGGCGCGATCAGCACTGTGTGCACGGGTATTTGTGTGGAGGCCAACGCCTGGGCAGCTTCGAGCGAGACGACGCTGGCGCATCCAGCATCGAGAAACACCACCAGCGTGAACCCACCGCTGCACTGCGCCAAGAACCAGTCAGCACGTCCGTTGTGCCTGAGGGTGGCGTCAGCGGCGGCGGCACCTGGAACCATTGCGCCAGCGAACGTATCGATGTCGGGCGTATTCAGGGGCGAGCCATGGTAGGTTGAAGGCACCGACAGTCTGCCGCTGTTGACGAGACGACGGGCGAAACCGCACTCGCGCGCAAGTTCCAACGTCGCATCGCGGAGCGCACGGCTGGCCTCGGTTTTCGGCGTGATGAAATCAGTACTGCGGGTGGAGTTCAGGATATTCTCGTCGGCCGCAGCCCCGCGTTCATCATCATAGCTGTCGAGCAGACAATCGGGTGCGGCGCCCTCAAGCACGAGAGCCAGCTTCCAGGCGAGATTGTCGGCGTCTTGAATACCGCTGTTGGCACCACGCGCACCGAACGGCGAGACACCATGCGCGCTATCGCCGGCAAACAGCACGCGGCCGTGGCGGAAGCGGTCCAGTCGCTGGCAGCCGAACGTGTAAACACTGACCCACTCCAGTTCGAACTTCGCATCCGCACCGAGCAGTGCTGAGACACGCGGGACGACCCGCTCGGGCCGTTTCTCGATCTCGGGATCAGCGTCCCAGCCGAGTTGGAAATCGATACGCCAGATGTTGTCGGGTTGCTGGTGCAGCAACACCGATTGCCTGGGATGAAAGGCCGGGTCGAACCAGAACCATCGCTCGGCCGGAAAATCGGCGGTCATGCGCACATCGGCGATCAGGAAGCGGTCGCGAAAGGTGTGGCCCCGGCTTTCAAGACCCAGCGCACGACGAACATTACTGCGGCCGCCATCCGCCGCGATCAGCCAGTCGGCATCAAGGACGTAGGGACCGTCGGGTGTGTCGATATCCATGCGCACGCCGACAGGTGCCACCGCCACGTTGGTGACGCGATTCTTCCAGCGGATTTCCAGGTTCGACAGTTCACTGGCGCGCTCGAGCAGATAGCCTTCGACGTAATATTGCTGCAGGTTGATGAACGCTGGCCGGTGCTGGCCGCTGAGCGGTTGCAGATCGAAACTGTAGAGCAGGTCGCCGCGCAGGAACACTTTGCCGGTGTTCCACGTCACGCCTTTGTCGACGAGGCGCTGGCCGAGGCCAAGGCGATCAGCGATTTCAAGGGTGCGCTTGGCAAAGCAGATGGCGCGTGACCCGTTCGACAGCCGGTCGTCGTCGTCGAGCACCAGCACCTGATGGCCCGCCTGCGCCAGATCGATGGCGGCAGCCAATCCGACCGGGCCGGCTCCGACAATGACCACCGGGTGACGCACCGGCATCGACGCCCCCTGATCAGGCGAGCGGACATAAGGAAATTCCAGCCTCTGGTAATCGATGGCGGCGGCGGTCATGACGGCCTCTGGATGCCCGTACTCGGCGGTGCGACCGATCATGCCCCGGGCGGCCTCCGGCGTGCAAGGATCGGTTCGCCGACCGCAGCAACCATCATGCCTGGGTTGTCAGACGCATTCAGGCGATTGAGCCCGCGACGCCTTATCCAAGACCTAAGCCGGGGTTGTTCATCAGGCTGGCCCAGAGGCCATCGGCGGCCTGGTTCCGACAATCGGGCGACCGAAACAGCCTGATGTCGATCTGAATATCGAAGGCTGCTGCTCCCGCCCGGACCAATCGGCCGCTCGCAAGATCCTCGCCGGCCAACGTGAGGGGTAGCCACGCAACGCCCTGGCCCTCGCGCGCCATCGTCAACAGGGTCACCGCCAGATGCGATGTGAACACGGTATCCACACCAACGATCTCGGGTGCATGCGCTTGGTGCGCGGCGACGATACGGCCTAGACCGGATGCTTGGCTGTAACCAAGCACACGTGTGACCGGCGTACGCGCGCCGGGGACCGGCCACGCGGGTTGGCCGCGAGCATCTGGAGCGCAGAGGGCTGCGAGCGTATCGCCGCCCAAACGAATGCTTGGAAAGCGCTCGGTTCCAAAGCGTGCCGGTGCTTCATCGTGATGGTGACACAAGAGAAAATGCACCTCGCCGCTCAGCATGGTTTGTTCGCACGCCGCCATGCTGTCGGAGATCAAGTTCACAGTGCCGAAGGCGTCAAGATTTGCGTGCCGGCGTATCCAAGCCGGAAAGAAAGTGAATGAGAGCGCATGGGTCGCTGCAAAGGATAGCGACGTCGTGCGGCGCTCGCCAATCGCTTGCGTCTCACGCCGTGCACGATCCAGGGCGCGCATCATCTCCTCGGCGATCGGCCGCAGATGCTCGCCTGCGGGCGTGAGGCTGGCTCCCTGAGCGCTGCGAGCGAACAAGCCCGTGCCTATCCACTCCTCCAAGGCGCGGATGCGGCGGCTGAAGGCCGGCTGGGTCACGTGACGCGCGTCGGCTGCTCGCGAAAAATTGCCGTGTTCCGCAAGGGCCAGAAAGTCCTTCAACCAGTCCAAGTCCATTTGTGTTGCGCCTGTTCGGCGTGCAATGCCGCTTGTGCATAGGGCCAACCGATCTTGGCATTGGCCGGTTCGGCACATTGAGAGTAGGCCATTTTTAGAACCACCTCAACATCTGGGAGACACGCACAATGCGCATCGTCGACGTCCGGGAAGTCACCAAGCCGATCGCCTCGCCGATCCGCAACGCCTACATCGATTTTACGAAGATGACGGCGAGCCTCGTGGCCGTCGTCACCGATGTCAAACGTGACGGCAAGCCGGTGATCGGCTACGGCTTCAATTCGAACGGCCGCTATGGCCAAGGCGGCCTGATCCGCGAGCGCTTCCGCAATCGCATCCTCGAAGCCGCGCCCGAGAGTGTTCTCAATGCCTCCGGCGACAACCTCGATCCTCACAAGATCTGGGCCGCCATGATGACCAACGAGAAGCCGGGCGGTCACGGCGAGCGCTCGGTCGCGGTCGGTACGCTCGATATGGCAATCTGGGACGCAACCGCCAAGATCGCGGGCAAGCCGCTGTTCCGTCTGCTGGCTGCGCAAAAGGGGCACAAAGCCAACCCGAAAGTCTTCGTCTACGCGGCCGGCGGTTACTACTACCCGGGCAAGGACGACACGGCCCTGCGCGCCGAGATGCGCAGCTATCTCGATCGCGGCTACACAGTCGTCAAGATGAAAATCGGCGGCGCTGATATCGCCGAGGATCGCCGTCGCATTCAAGCCGTGCTGGCCGAAATCGGCTCCGCGGCGCGGCTTGCCGTGGACGCCAACGGACGGTTCGATCTGGAAACCGGTATCGCTTATGCCAAGATGCTGCGCGACTATCCGTTGTTCTGGTACGAGGAGATCGGCGATCCACTCGACTACGCGCTGCAAGCCGCATTGTCCGAGTACTACCCTGGTGCCATGGCGACCGGCGAAAATCTGTTTTCCCACCAGGACGCCCGCAACCTCTTGCGCTACGGCGGCATGCGCCCGGACCGCGATTGGCTGCAATTCGATTGTGCACTGTCGTACGGGCTCGTCGAGTACCTTCGTACTCTGGATGTACTTGCGCAATTCGGCTGGTCTCCCAGTCGCTGCATCCCCCATGGCGGGCATCAAATGTCTCTCAACATCGCGGCCGGTCTTGGTCTCGGCGGCAACGAGAGCTATCCGGATCTTTTCCAACCTTACGGCGGCTTCCCTGACGGCGTTCGTGTCGAGAACGGTCATATCACGATGCCCGAGTTGCCCGGCATCGGCTTCGAGGGGAAATCGGACCTGATCAAAGTCATGCGCGAATTGGCGGACTAAAACTCTGGCTCAGGCGTTCCACGGCTCACCACAGTTTGCTTTCAGCAGTCCCCGCCTCTCACTTGCCATCTGCTCGTCGGCGCACGATAGTCGCTGGTCAATGAGGAGATCGCAGCCATGCCGCACAGCCAACCGGGCGTCAAACCGACGGCGAAGCCGATCCCGTCGGCGACGGTCATGATTGTGCGCGACGGCGCTCAGGGCCTCGAGGTGTTCATGCTCGTGCGCAACCGCATGGTGGACTTCGCTTCGGGCGCGTTGGTGTTTCCGGGCGGCAAGGTGGATGCGGACGACGGCGACGCCAGATGGGCTGACTTGGCACCAATGGCTGCGTCACATCCGGAACGGTCGTACTGGGTGGCGTCGGTGCGTGAAACGTTCGAGGAAACGGGATTGCTGATCGCAGACCAGCGTGGCGGTTCGCCGGTGACGGCTGCGGACGCGCGGCGGATCACTGCCACCCAGCAGACCCATGTCGCCAAGGCGACGCTGCCGTTTTCTGAATTGATCGCGGCCGAGCGGTTGCAGTTAGCCACCCACCGCATGGTTCATTTCGCGCACTGGATTACGCCGACGACGATGCCGAAGCGGTTCGATACGCACTTCTTCCTGGCCGAAGCGCCGGCGGGGCAGATCGGAGTGCACGACGGCGGCGAGACCGTGGAGAGCGTGTGGATCCATCCGCTGCAGGCGATCGCCGAAGCCGAAGCCGGCCGGCGCACTCTGGTGCCGGCAACCACGCTCAACCTGGAGAAGCTTGGCCGCGCCAAAACTGTCGCGGACGCGTTCGCAGCCGCGCGTGCCGACCGCATCGTGTCGATCACGCCTGCCGTCGCCAAGGCCGAGGGCGGCGTGCGCATTTCGATCCCAGCCGACGCCGGCTACGCTACGACGGACGTGTTCGTACCCCGGCCGACGCCAGCGTGATGGCGATCTCGGTCGTCGACACTGGCAGTTGACCGCAGAGACCACTCAAGCAAGTATCCGGCGTGTGTCGTGCACGCCCAACTCGTGCAAGGTGCGATCAGTTTTTTTGGGACCGTTTGCAGAAACAAAGCCTGGGAACCAAGCGTTGGAGTCGGAACGCCATCAGCGCTCCTTCGACAATGGATGATGCTGGAACACCAGTTGTTTCAGGCGCTCCTGCAAAACATGCGTGTAAATCTGCGTCGTCGAAATATCGGCGTGGCCAAGCAATTGCTGCACCACGCGCAAGTCGGCACCGCGATCGAGCAGGTGCGAGGCGAATGCATGCCGCAACACGTGCGGTGAGACGCGATCGGGATCCAGCCCTGCCGCTTCAGCCAAATCCTTCATTTCCTGCCCCAGCCGCTGCCGCGTTAGATGACCTTCCGCGCCGCGCGATGGAAATAGATAGTAGTCGCTCGCCCCCGTCGCCAGGTTGTCGGCCGCGTCGCGTCCGGTCGCCGCCTGAAAGCGCGCCAAAGCTGCCATCGCCGCACCCGTTAGCGGCACCAGTCGCTCGCGCCGGCCCTTGCCCTTGATTGTCAGGATTTTTCCATCGCCTGTCAGCACCGAGCGTGGCAATGCCACCAGTTCGCTTGCCCGCAAGCCCGTCGCGTACAGCACCTCAACCAGGGCGAGCAATCGCAGCGCCCGCAGCCCATCCGGTCCAGACGCAGTTTCGGCGCGCTTGGCGGCCGCCGTCAGAAGCCGATCGACGTCGGCGATGGAGAGGACTTTTGGCAGCGCGCGCGCCTGCTTCGGGCCTCGCACCAGTTCGAACGCATCGTCGTCGATCACCTCGCTGGCAACCAGAAACTTGGAAAATTGTTTGAGCGCGGACAACCTGCGCGC
Organism: Hyphomicrobiaceae bacterium; assembly: GCA_025350265.1. Taxonomy (GTDB): domain Bacteria; phylum Pseudomonadota; class Alphaproteobacteria; order Rhizobiales; family Hyphomicrobiaceae; genus JABFRJ01. The sequence continues at coordinate 7,203 of JANXYD010000430.1, forward strand.
GCGAGAGGCGGCAGCAAGCCCGTCGCGCGCCTGGGCTTCGAAATAAGCAGCGATATGACGACGCTCGATGTCGCCGAGGGCGAGCGCGTGCGTGGCCGCAAACCCGAGGAAATCGTCGATATCGCGACGGTAGGCGTCGATGGTGTGTTGTGACGCGCCGCGCTCCGCCTGCAGCATGTCGAGAAACCCTGCAAGATGGGCCGCACCGCTCACGAACCCGAACCTCGCGGCCATTGCCGCAAAAGTGCTTCAACGCCGAGGGCGCGCGCTTCACGCTCAAGACCGACCCGCCGCAGTGCGCGTACGGCGTCACCCAGCGCGATGATATGGGCCGCTTCTGGACCATCAGGCCCGAGCGCGCGCGTCACCAGCAGCACGGTGTTGGCAATTTCCCGGCGTCTGGCTGCATCCTGCAACTGCGCCAGCACGCCTGTCTCGGGGAGATAGCCGGACGCCGGTTGCGGCTGACGGTTCATGGCCTCCCACAGCGGGATGGGCACGTTGACGTCGGTGGCGTCAAGCACTGTGGCCAAGCGGTGCAGCACGTCGGCGGGAAAGCGGCCACGCCGCACCAACTCGTCGAGCACGCCAAGATCGCGTTCCCGCGCGTCTTCGCTCAAGCCGGTTGCGGCGATGTCGACGAGCGGCAGCCAGTGGGGTGCGCCGGCCGCAGCGAGATCACGCGCCCGGCCCACATCGCCGGCCGCGAGCGCGATTTCGACGGCGGTTTCAGCGTAGGGTGCTAGGTCTGCCGTGGCGGTCAAGCCTGCCAGCATAGGTGCCAAGACGCGCGCGACCGGGCCCAAAAGCCCGCTGCGGCGGGCATCGTCGACCACTGATTTCATCAGCTTCAGCTTGCGCGGTGCAAGCTGTTCGGCCGCGATCAATCGCACCAGTTCGGCGCGGCGTAGCGTTGGATCTTCTGCGTCCGCCGGTGCCGATTGATAGACCGCCATCAATTCAGCCGCGCCGATGGCATGCAGGCGGGCCGCAGCCTCGGCAGCGAGCACCCGGGAGCGCGGGTCGGCATTTTGCTGCAGCGCTAGAGCTGTATAGAGCGGCGGCTCGGCGCGATCCAGAATTTGGCTCGGCTCAACCGGGCCAAGCAGTTCCAGCAGCAAATAATCCAGCACACTCACTTGTTTCGGCGGCGACAGCGCACCCTTGCCGTTGCCGGCGAGCGCCTCGAGTGCTGCGATAGCGACAGGCGCATCGACGCCCTCCTCGCGCGCCAGATCGGCCGCAACGCCAGCACCGCCCATATTACCTTCGGCGGCCGCGCAATATCCGGCGATCAGATGCAATTCGCCGCTCATCACCTTGGGCACGGCGGTGCGGCGGCCGATCAGCTTGCGGGCTTCACTGCAGGCAGCCTCGCGATTGGCCAGCGCCAAACTACGCCTTATCGAGAACATCAGGAAAACAGGATCGTCCGGGGGGGTGGCCTCCAGGCTCGTCCCCATCGCTCCGAGCAACCCCGAGCGGTACAGCACATCCAAGCGGATCGCCTGGAACTGCAGGGGGGTGCGCCCGCCCTGGGGTGGATCGATGCGTGCAGTCAGCAGCCGCGTCCACAAGTCGTGCAAAGTTGCCGACTGCAGCGCGATACCGGTGCGGGCGACGCTGGCTTCGACGGATTGCAGATCCAGCCCACGCCAGGCGTCCGCCGGCAATGGACCGACGTCGCCAGGTTTTGCAGCGTCGGCTCCTGGCAGAAGGACTGTTGCGGTTGGTTCCAGTTCCAGCCGTTCGACCGCCGAGCTGTTGCGCGCTTCGCGTCCATTGCCGGACAGCGGCGGCAGGCCAGGACGGGCATATTCTGGCGGGGCAGCCGAGCCAGGATAGGCGGTACCAAAGCCTTGTGTCGCCGGATCGGCCATCGGTCGCGCGCCTGAGTAGCCGTCGTTCATGGGTGGCAAGGTGGCGGGCGGCTGCTCGGCTGGCTTTTTCGCGCGCCGGGCCAATTCGTCGCGATCGCGAAACGGGTTCCAGCCGTCGTCGGCGCAAACTGGCGTTGCCGCAAGCATCACCGCCGCGAGCATCGCCAGCGACTGCCAAATCCTGCTCATCACCTGATCCTGGTCAAAGCCCTGTCAGCGCCGCACTTTTACGCCCGAAACAGTCGATCGCACTTCCTTTTGTTCGGGCTCGAAATACTCCGACAGCACGAACAGACCGCCAGCCACCAGCCCCACTCCCAATCCTATGATGAACAGGAATCTGAACAAGGTCGGCATGTGGCGTCCCGGGTCGCTTGGGGATATGTAAGAAGACTCAAACCGGCGCTATTATGGCCCAGATGCGGGCTGCAGCCCTAATACGGAATGGCCTCAGCCGGCACTATCTGCGCGGTGCAACAATTGCGGCACACCCGCCCGAACCGTGTCATAAGCGCGTTCGCGATTTCCGCCACGAACTACGATGCGATATCCAAGGGTCTTTCTCGCATGCACGGCGTTCCACACCCAGCTTCTGAACCGCAGCTTGCAATCGCTCAACGCGTGCGCGAGGCCTTGGGCATGCGTAGCATCGTCATGATCGGCCTGATGGGCTGCGGCAAGACGTCGGTGGGCCGCCGCACGGCGCAACAACTCGGATTGCCGTTCGTCGACGCCGACGAGGCAATCGAGGAGGCGGCCGGCAAGACGATCAAGGAAATCTTCGACGATCATGGCGAGGCCTACTTCCGCGACGGCGAGCGCCGAGTGATTGCGCGGCTGCTACGCTCGGCACCGCAAGTGCTGGCGACCGGCGGGGGTGCCTACATGAATGCCGAAACACGCGCGGCGATCGCCGAGGCAGGGGTGGCTGTGTGGCTGAAGGCGGAGTTGCCGGTGTTGATGCGCCGCGTTTTGAAACGATCGAACCGGCCATTGCTGCAATCGGCCAACCCTGAGGAAATCATGCGCGGTTTCATGGCCGCGCGGTACCCGATTTATGCGCAAGCGCCGATCACCGTCGACAGCCGCGACATTCCGCACGACGCGATGGCCGTGCGCGTGATCGAAGCCTTGCACAGCCATTTTACGCAACAGACGGCTTCGGATCCTTCGCCATGAGCTCATCCCCACCTGCCCCCACTGTGCATGTCAACCTCGGTGATCGCAGCTACGACGTCTTCATCGGAGCCGGTCTGCTGGCGCGGACGGGTGAGGAATTAAGCCGGCGCTTTGGCGCGGCGCGCGTGGCGATCGTCACCGACGAGAATGTCGCCCAACATCACCTTGATACGCTGACGCGCAGCATCGGCGAGCGTGGTCGCGGCACGATCGTGATGCCGCCAGGTGAGCACTCCAAGAGCTTCTCACGCCTCGGCGAGGTGTGCGATCGGCTGCTGGCACTCGGCGTCGAACGCGGTGACATCGTGCTGGCCCTCGGCGGCGGCGTGATTGGCGATCTGGCGGGTTTTGCCGCAGCCATCCTGCGGCGCGGCGTGCGCCTTGTGCAGATCCCGACATCGCTGCTTGCGCAAGTGGATAGCTCCGTCGGCGGCAAGACGGGTATCAACACGGCGCAGGGTAAAAACCTGGTCGGTGCCTTCCATCAGCCCAGCCTGGTGCTGATCGACATCGATACGCTGTCAACGTTGCCGAAACGGCAGATGCGCGCGGGCTACGCGGAAGTCGTCAAATACGGCTTGCTCGGCGACGCGGCTTTTTTCGGCCGGCTGGAGCGCAACTGGCCTGCGCTGTTCGGCAACGATGGCACAGCGATCGCCGAGGCGGTGATCACCAGCGTTTCTGCCAAGGCCGCTATCGTGGCGCGCGACGAGACCGAGCAGGGCGAGCGCATGTTGCTCAATCTCGGCCACACTTTCGGCCACGCGCTGGAGGCGGAACTGGGCTACGGCACCATCCTGCACGGCGAGGCCGTGGCGGTCGGCATCGGCCTCGCCTTCAAGCTCTCCGCCGCCCTCGGCCTGTGCAGCGAGGCCGACGCGGCCCGGGTGGTCGCCCACATGGCCGCCGTCGGCCTGCCCGCCGAACTGCGCATGCTCAACCGCCGCTTCTCCGCCGAGCGCCTGACCGGCCATATGCGCCGCGACAAGAAGATGCGCGACGGCGCGCTGCATTTCGTGCTGGCACGCGGCATCGGGCAGGCATTCACGTCGTCGGACGTGCCACCTGAGGCCGTGTTGGACCTGTTGCGGAACGCCGGCTGCGAAGCCTAGGCGGCGGTGCCGGCGGCCAAGGCGCGCTTGGCG
>JANXYD010000448.1 GCA_025350265.1 Hyphomicrobiaceae bacterium
AAGATACCGGTCGCCGCAAGTGGGGCAGCCCCTATCTCAATCGCAAATTCTTCTCCCTGCTCGGCGAGCGCATGGGAGAAAGCTGCCTGCTGATCGTCGCCGAACGCGATGGCCACCCGATCGCCGGCGCACTCAATCTGATCGGTGGAGACTGCTTATACGGCCGTTATTGGGGCATGACGGAGCACCACCCCTGTCTGCACTTCGAACTGTGCTATTATCAGGCGATCGAATGGGCGATCGCACACCATCTGCCGCGCGTCGAAGCGGGCGCGCAGGGCGAACACAAGCTGGCGCGGGGCTATAACCCTGTCGCTACCTACTCGCTGCATTGGATCGCCGATCCAGGCTTCCGCCGCGCCGTCGATCGCTATCTCGGCGAAGAGCGCGCGCATATGGACGAGCGTCGCGAGATGCTGGCCGAATATGCGCCTTACAAAAAGGTCGTCGAGGAACAGGATTGACGTGTACAGTTTCGACCGGTCACGTCCGGACATTCTGTCATCACGGTTGCGTTCGATGTAAGCGGACCGCCACTCCTGCTTATAACGCGACGCTGCATGATGCAGCGGCGGCGAATGCCTGATTGAGACGGGGAAACTCAGATGACGTGGTCGATCATTGCGCGAGACAGCGCGACGGGGCGCATCGGCATTGCCGTGGCAAGCAAGTTCTTTGCCGTCGGATGCATGGTGCCGCACATCAAAACCGGCGTCGGCGCGGTCGCGACCCAAGCGTTCGTCAATCCCTATTACGGACCGCGCGGATTGGCCCTTTTGTCGGCGGGCGCAAGCGCGGAGGAGATCGTAAAGCTCCTTATCGTCGCCGATGAAGGGCGCGAGAACAGGCAGCTGCATGCCATGGACCGACAGGGCCTTATCGCTGCGTACACCGGCACACAGTGCATCGATTGGTGCGGACATCTGGCGGGCGACGGATTTTCGGTCGCGGGCAACATGCTCGCCGGTGCCGCCGTCATCAACGACACCGCAACGGAATTCGCCGCGCGCGCAGACTTGCCGCTGAGCCGACGCCTGATCGCGGCGATGCAGGCTGGCGAACGCGCCGGTGGTGACAAGCGCGGCAAGCAGTCGGCGGCGCTGCTGGTGCACGATGCCGAAGACTATCCACTGCTCGACGTCCGCGTCGACGACCACGTCGAACCCTTGGCCGAACTGGCACGGCTCGAAGCCGTCTCGCGCGAACGCTGGTTGCATTTCCGCCGCGTCATGCCACGCGCCGAAGCACCCGACGGTCTTGTCGACCGCAGCGAACTCGATGCCTTCATCGCCGCCTCGATCGAGAGCAAATTTGAATGATCTGCGATCTTCTGTGGGCAACCACGGGCGCAGACTTGAATTCAGAACGAAATCAGAACACACGTGCTGCATGAGCATCACCTTCATTCACACCGCCGACTGGCAGATCGGTAAAACCTTCGGCGATTTCCCGGTCGACACGCAGGTCCTGTTGCGCCGCGCCCGGCTCGATGCCATCGACCGTATCGCAGCCGTAGCAATGGCCGCGGGTGCGCGTCATGTGCTGGTGGCCGGAGATGTGTTCGACAAGGCCAAACCGCCCGAGCGGGTGATCGGTGAATTGCTGGCGCGGTTGGCCAAACACCGCGACCTCGACTGGCATTTGCTGCCGGGCAATCACGATCCGGCCCAGGCCGGCTATGTCTGGGACGATGTGGCGCGCTCAAACCCGGCCTCGAACATTCACCTCCATATCACCTTGGCGACCGTCGAACTCGAGCCCAACGTGCTGCTGATCCCGGCGCCGTTGCACGCCAAGGCCATGAGTGACGATCCAACAGCCTTCATGGATCAGGTCAGCACACCGGATGGCACGATCCGCATCGGCATGGCGCACGGCTCGGTAAAAGGCTTTGATTCGCTGGGCGAACCCTCGATTCCGATCAAGATGACACGCGCCGAAAGCGCCAAACTCGACTATCTCGCACTCGGCGATTGGCATGGATTGGCACCGATCAATTCTCGCACGTGGTATTCCGGCACGCATGAACCAGATAGCTACAAAAACAATAAACCCGGCCACGTGCTGGTCGTGACGATTGCCGGCCCTGGGGCCATCCCCGAGGTCCGCCCGGTGCCGACAAACCACTACCAATGGCGGCGCCACGCACTCGCATTGACATCAGCTGACGACGTTGAAACTTTCGCCGCCGCACTCG
>JANXYD010000481.1 GCA_025350265.1 Hyphomicrobiaceae bacterium
CCGGTGATGGCGCGGACTTCCTTGATGACGTTGATCTTCTTTTCGCCGCCCGACTTCAGGATGACGGTGAACTCGGTCTGCACTTCGGCAGCCGGGCCTGCTGCAGCAGCGGGGGCAGCCGCGACGGCGGCGGCAGCGGAAACGCCCCACTTTTCTTCAAGCATCTTGGCGAGTTCAGCTGCTTGCAGGACGGTCAACTTGGAGAGGTCGTCAACGATTTTTGCGAGATCCGACATGATTTGATTTCCTTGGATTCGAATGATGATTGCAAATGGGGCACTGGTCCCCGGCTTGATGATCGCCTTAACTCAGGCTGCGTGCTCGGTCGCGGCGTCCTCGGTCTTGGAGGCTTTCGCATGGATGACGCGCGCAAGTTGTGCGCCCGGCTCGGCGATGGTGCGGACAATCTTGGTTGCGGGTGCGTTGAGCAGCCCGATCAATTTTGCACGCAATTCATCCAGAGACGGCAAGGCGGCAAGCGCCCTGACCGCTGCGAGATCGAGGACGTTCTTGCCCATCGTTCCGCCGAGGATGACGAGCTTGTCGTTATCCTTGGAGTACTTGACTGCGACCCGCGCAGCCGTCACCGGATCTTTCGAGTAGGCGACGACCGTCGGCCCCTTGAAGAGTTCGATGATACCTGCGGCGTCCGTATCCTTCAGCGCCAGCTTCGCCAGCCGATTTTTGGTTACCTTGACCGAGCCGCCCGCTTCTTTGACGCGCTTGCGGAACTCGGTCATGTGGGCAACCGTCATGCCGGCATAATGGGCGACGACGATCGTGCCTGTGTCTTTCAACGAGGCATTCAGCTGCTCGATGAGCTCTTTTTTTCCAGCTCTATCCACTCAGCTACACTCCGATTGCGCGAGGAAAGATCCCTCGCGGGGTTGCACCTTGCTTTTATGTTTGCGCAGTCCGACTCCTTAGTCGTTATCCCCGCCTTCGCGGAGAGGCCGAATCCCCGCCTTCGCGGGGAGGCCGAAATGCGTGAGCATTCCAGCCTGCGCGCTCAGAAAAGCGCTACAGGAACCTGTCCCGACCGCGCGCCCTGCCTTGCGGCATGTCACCCGGTGCAGACCCAAGAGGCTCGACAAGCGATGAGTTGCCCCACCGTTCAATCCGTCTCTCCCGTCTCATGCTGGCCCCGTCAGTTGGGATTAAAGCGGCAAGCCGCAACCAGCAATCTCGGACAGGCTTGGATGCGACGGCAGGCCGCCACATCCGCCTTCCCGGTCCGACGCATCGCTGCAGCGGTCCGGAAATCTCATTTCGCAAGACGCGCGGTTCAGATCACCGCGCCACTCGTCACGGTGCTCGCTTCGACCTTGAGGCCAGGCCCCATGGTCGACGACAGCGACACCTTCTTCAGATAGTTGCCCTTGGCACCCGCCGGCTTCGACTTGATCACGGCGTCGACGAACGCCTTGATGTTTTCAACCAGAGCCTTCTCGGTGAAGCTGGCCTTGCCGACACCGGCGTGCACGATGCCCGCCTTCTCGACGCGAAATTCAACAGCACCGCCCTTGGCACCCTTGACGGCCGCAGTGACGTCCATGGTCACGGTGCCGACGCGCGGGTTCGGCATCAGGCCGCGCGGGCCCAAAACCTTGCCGAGACGGCCGACGAGGCCCATCATGTCGGGGGTGGCGATGCAGCGATCAAAGTCGATGGTGCCCTTTTGCACGATCTCGACCAGATCCTCGGCACCGACGATGTCGGCACCTGCCGCCTTGGCTTCTTCCGCCTTGGCGCCACGCGCGAACACCGCGACTTTGAGTATGCGGCCGGTGCCGTTCGGCAAGTTGCAGACGCCGCGCACCATTTGATCGGCGTGCTTGGGGTCGACGCCCAAGTTCATCGAAATCTCGACGGTCTCATCGAACTTGATCTTCGGCCGGCTCTTGAGGAGCTTGACCGCATCCTCGATCGAGTAGGCCTTGTTGCGATCGACGCCGTCGTAGACCTTCAGCATACGCTTGCCGCCGGCTGCACGGGTCGCCTGGATCTGCTCTTTTGATACGTTCGCCATCGTGTCAACCCTCCACCACTTGCAGACCCATCGAGCGCGCCGAACCCGCCATCGTGCGGGTCGCGGCTTCGAGATCTTCGGTGTTGAGATCCTTCATCTTCAGCTTGGCCACTTCGCGGACCGCTGCGATAGTGATGGTGCCAACGCTCTCGCGGCCGGGCGTCTTGGAGCCTGCCGTCAGATTGGCCGCTTTCTTCAGCAGGTACGCTGCCGGCGAGAGCCGCATCTCGAAGGTGAACGAACGGTCGGAATAGACCGTGATTTTAACGGGAATCGGCGCGCCCTGCTCCAAGTCTTTCGACTTGGCGTTGAACGACTTGCAGAATTCCATGATGTTGACGCCACGCTGGCCGAGCGCGGGGCCGATCGGCGGCGACGGATTCGCCTTGCCGGCCGGCACTTGCAGATTGATGTAGCCGTCTATCTTTTTCGCCATAGGTCTCCCCTGGGTTACTGAATGCCGTCGCACCCTTGCGAGCGAAACGGCGGTGGGTTAGCGGTAGTCGGGCGGCGAGCCCTCCCGCATTCGCGTCCAACGGCGAACCGCTGGACGATTTCGAGGCATCGTCCTGGACGATACGATGCTTATGTGTGCGCTAGACTATGTGAGCTTCTGGACCTGACCAAATTCGAGTTCAACGGGCGTCGGACGACCGAAGATGGAGACGGCAACCTTGAGACGCGAACGCTCCTCGTCAATATCCTCGACGGTGCCGGTGAGCGATTCAAACGGCCCCTCGGCGACGCGAACCTGTTCGCCGATCTCAAACAGCATGGCAGGCTTCGGATTTTCGACGCCCTCCTTGACGCGGTTCAACATGGCCATCGCCTCGGCGTCGGAAATCGGCGACGCCTTGTTTTCAGCCCCCAGGAATCCGGTCACTTTCGGCGTTGTCTTGATGAGCAGGAAAGCCGCGTCCGTCATGTCCATCTTGACGAACACGTAGCCCGGAAAAAGCCGGCGCTGCGTATGGATCTTACGACCGCGCCTGACTTCGACAACATCCTCGGACGGCACGACGATTTCCTCGAACGCACTTTCGAGGCCCGCCATGCGCGCGCGCTCCTTGATGCTTTCGGCGACCTTAGGCTCGAGATTCGAGTAGGCGTGCACAATATACCATCGCTTGGCCATCTCTTCCCGTCCCAGGCTTACGTACTTCAATTCGTTGTCGATAGGCACATTGTCGATAGGCACATTGTCTAAAAGCGCAGAGCCATCCAGCTGGTGCCGGCACCACACCTCGTGGTGCGCTAGAGTCCCAAACCGAGAACGCTCCGCACAATCCAACCGATCAATTGATCCGCAAACAAAAAGAACATCGAAGCAATAGCAATCATCACGACCACCATCGCCGTGGTTATCCAAACTTCCTTCCAGGTCGGCCAGGTAACTTTGCTGACTTCCTGCCGGACTTCTTCGATAAACTGGATCGGGTTCTTCGACATTTAGCCTAACCGCCTTGCGAACTCTAATCGTATCGTCAAACCTACGACACCTTCGTCAGTCAAATCCTGGCCACTCGAACTGCTCTCACTTGACCTGCTCTCGGTAACCGCAACGCGAAAACGGCCATCCTGACGAGCGGGCTATCCGCTATCAAGCTGGCTTGCCAATCTTGGCAGGGGCGGCAGGTCTCGAACCTGCAACCTTCGGTTTTGGAGACCGACGCTCTACCAGTTGAGCTACGCCCCTAATCTTTGATCTTGTCAGTTCAATCTCGTCGCTTGACCGCAAACACCCGCGACCGCAGATGCTAATCTCTGATCGCAGGCGAAACCCGATGATGTTGTTCAGGTCGTGGTGTTAGCCGATTTCAATTGGCTTGTCACACATTTTTATTGACAAAAACGACAGGCCACCCGGAGTCAGCGTCGCACTCGGCTACCTGACTGAAAAATATAACTTATTGCCCCGATCAACCGGATGCGCCATCGTTCGCCTCGATGACTACTGCGGTGCCGTAGGCCAAAACCTCGGTAACGGCCGAGGCGATTTCGTTGGCATCATATCGCATTGCAACAACTGCGTTCGCCCCCATCTCGCGCGCCTGCACCAGCAAAAGGTCGAACGCCTCCTGCCGGGCCGTCTCGGCAAGCTTGGTATAGATGGAGATGTTGCCGCCCTTCAACATTTGCAAGGAGGCACCGACGTTGCCGACAATCGAGCGCGAGCGCACCGACAAACCGCGCGCGAGACCGAGAACACGCACGATGCGGTACCCGGGCATGTCGTTCGTCGTGACCACCAGCATGATTTCAGCCCCTGCCGCCCCTTGATTTCGCGAGTGTAGCCGTTCGGCCGCTGAAATCCCACAACTGAAGTTCGCGCTCGTCTTTGAATTGCCAAAAAAGGCGAGACGGGCCACAGTTCGAACGCTGTTATTCGCGCGCGGCCGTCCCGCCAATCCCCGCGCGCGAATACCGAACTCTATACGTCGGTACTCATGTGGGTTGGTATACCTCTGTTGGTCAATCAAGGAACGCGTCGATGAGTAAGCTGGCGATGACTGCTGCAATCGTGCTGTGCGCCGGTTTCGGAGTGGCGGTTCCGCAATCCGCCCAGGCTCAGGACCGCTTCGAAGCCAATACGCAAGGCTATTTCGGCGGCTACAGCACGTTTGGTGGATACTATGACACGTTCGGCGGCTATGGCGGCCAGCAGGCCTACGGTTACCGTCGGTACAATCAGGTCTACACGCCGACCACCAGCCTGTTCGCGCTGCCATTGGATGAGCCGGTGACCAATCCCGACGCCTGCGCGTCCTACCGCCAGCGCGCCAAGGCCACCGGTAGCCGCAAAGCGCATGCACGCTACCTGGCTTGCCGCCGCGGCAGCTGATGCTGTTTCATAGCGGCTAGCCACCGACCAAAATTCGCGGTTCAATCACTGCACACGCAGATGCGTTGCAGGAATGGGATCGTGGGCCATGACAGATAAGCACTCGACGCCGTCGCTGGCGCAAAAGGCGGCCAGCTCGTCGGTGGCTGCCGCGCATGCGGAGCGCCTGGCTTCGCTGCCGTTCGCCGATCGCGCTGATTTCGACGATGCGACGCGCGGGTTCATGGCAACCATTCCCGACGCCGCCTTGACGCACGCCACCGGCCGATCGATCTGGTCGATGGCACCTTATGCGTTCCAGCACGAGGAACAGGCGCCGCCGACGGTCGATCCCAGCTTGTGGCGGCAGTGTCGGCTCAATCTCAATCATGGGCTGTTCGAGGTTGTGCCCGGCGTCTATCAGGTGCGCGGGCTCGACATCGCCAACATGACGCTGGTCGAGGGCGAGCGCGGTGTCATCGTCGTCGATACGCTGACCTCCGTCGAGGGTGCGCAGGCGGCGCTGAAGTTGTATCGCGCGCTGCGTGGCGAGCGCCCGGTGACAGCCATCATCTATACCCACACGCATACTGACCACTGGGGCGGATCGCCGGGTGTGGTGAGTGCTGCCGAGGCCGCGACCGGCGCAATTCCCATCATCGCGCCGGACCTGTTCATGCATCATCTGGTGCTGGAGAATATCACCGCCGGCAACGCCATGTTGCGACGGGGCATGTATCAATTCGGCCGCCTGCTGCCACCGGGTCCGCAGGGCCAGGTGGACTGTGGCCTCGGCAAGACGATGGCGGTGGGCTCGGTCGGGCTCATTGCGCCCAACGATCTGATCATCGCCACCGGCGACAAGCGCGTCATCGACGGCGTCGAATTCGAATTCCAGATGGCACCAAATTCAGAAGCGCCGGCGGAGATGCATTTCTTCGTGCCGAAATACAAGCTGCTGTGCCTGGCCGAGAACGCGACGCACAACTTCCATAATCTGCTGCCGTTTCGCGGCTCGCAGGTGCGCG
>JANXYD010000492.1 GCA_025350265.1 Hyphomicrobiaceae bacterium
CGGCCGGATCGCTGCGCGCACCATCGGCAACCTCGTCAACCACGCACCGCTGACCATTCGGGCGATCATCCAGGGCGCTACGCCCTACCCGCATTTTGTGGCCGCCAAATATACGGTGCCGGAACTAACGGCATAGGTATGTTCAATGAAACTCCCGAGGGAAAATTTTCACAAAGTGCCGACTACCAATATGATAGTTAATTATTGTTGATAGCGGCTTGAAATACGATTGCCACATGACCTCAGCGTTTGGAAAAAAAAGCCTCCATATCTCCCCCAAGACTGAAGTCCCTCACCAGATATACTGAAAGGCCTCGCGCATCTATAAAGGTGACATAAACTGGTGCGTCGCGCCCGCCATTCATCGTAGGCATAAGTCTGAGCCGGTTCATGTTTTGCAGAACAACACCGCTTGCGGTTCGCCACTTAACGGCGAGTTCCTGTCCACGTCTCAGCGGTAGAGATAGGCTCACGCGAGCAACTCTTTCTGCATAATCTTCGTAGCAAGACATAAGCGACTAAGCACTTCAGCTCAATGCCGATTCGGAGTTGGTTGAGCTCCGTGAGTGCGGCCCTGTTCTCGTGTCAGCATCCAACAGCAGCGGACACTGGTCGCCAAGGTTATGAGAACGTCAAAAGTTGGGGACTGTTACTGAATACCAGCCAGACCGCTTAATCCGCCCTATCGTTCGTCATGGCCGCGAAGGCGCGCCATGACGGAATTTGGATTGAACCACGAGTCCAAATAAGCAATCGCCTATGAACTATCGATTAAGGAAAATCCTCGGAGGCGGTAACTCGACGAGCCGTGCACTTCTTGTGCCCCCTCCCCCCCGCTACCTTCTCCCCTCCAGCCCATCCAGCAGCGCGGGATCAATCGCCGGGATTACCATTTCGAAGGTCTCGCGCACAACGCAATAGTCGTAGTAGCCGAGCCGGGCGATCGGCGCGATGGCGGCGATGTCGAGCTTGCCGGAGGGCAGCACCACGTCGTCGCGGATGTGGATCTGCACGACCTCGCCGAACACGATATCCACCGTGCCCATGGCCCCGCGCCCCGGCAAGCGCGTGGTCGAATGATACTTGCATTCCATGTGCACGGGGCTTTCCGCGACACGCGGCCCGGGGGCCATGACGCACGCGGCCTTGGTGACGCCGGCGCGTTCGAACTCGTCGATATCTGGGGAGAAGTCCGCAGCCGAAATGTTGACCGCTTCGCGCAGTTCCCACGTCGCCATGTTCCAGACGAAGAAGCCGGTCTCCTCGGCGTTGACGACGGTATCCTTGCGCCGGCCCTGCGGGGTTTGATTGGAGGCGAACATCACCATCGGCGGATCGAACGTCAGGTTCTGCCACTGGCTGAAAGGTGCGAGATTTGCTGTGCCCGCACGCGAGATGGTTGAAAGCCACCCGATCGGTCTCGGCACAGTACAGCTTTTGAACGGGTCGAACCGCAGCGGCGGACGTTCTGTACGTGGATCGTAGCGCATCGTGCCTCGCAGGTTACGCGCCCAGCATCTGGCCGCCGTCGACGGCTATGACTTGGCCCGTCACCCAGCGCGCTTGCGGCGAGGCCAGGAACAACACGACGTCGGCGACTTCCTCGGGATAGCCGAGGCGGCCGAAGGGAATGCTCTTGAGGATGCCGGCATAGAGCGCCGGTGCCGATGTCTTGCGATCCTCCCAGGTGCCGCCGGGAAATTCGATGGAGCCGGGGGCCACAGAGTTGACGCGCACACCCTTGCGCGACAGCGCGGCCGCCTGCGAGGCGGTGTAGTGCATGATCGTCGCCTTGGCGGCACCATAGGCCGGCGTGCGGATCGATGGCCGGAAACCTGAGATCGACGTGATGTTGACGATGGCCGGTGCCGTGCCCTTGAGCAGGAACGGCAACGCCGCCTGCGACGCGCGCACGGTCGCCAGCACATCGACCGTCAGGCTGGCAGCCCACCCCTCCTCGGTGTCGCCCATACCGAAACCGCTGGCATTGTTGATCAGCACGTCGATACCGCCGAGTGCCGCCGCAGCGGCAGGCACGTAATCGGCGATCGCCGCAGCATCGGACAGGTCACATGCGGCCGCGTGCATGGTGCCTTGGCCAGCGCGTTGCAGGTCCGCCTTGGCGGCTTCGAGAGCCGTTGCGCCGCGCGCGCAAATAGATACGTGCGCACCAGCCGCCGCGAACGCCATGGCGATCGCCCGGCCAATGCCGCGACTGCCGCCGCAGACGACGACCTTGCGGCCGCTCATGCCGGGTTGGGTGGTTGCGTTGGTCATGTCCGATGTCCCGCTTCTGATGTGGACTTATGAGCCCGCATCAAACACCACTTTCGGCTGCTTGGGGACACTTACTTTTTGCGGCCCGCGCGGCATGTTTCGGGCATGTGCGGGAAAAAAGTAAGTGTCCCCATGCCCCCACAAACACAAACGGGCCGCTCCGAGGAGCGGCCCGCGTGAGACGAGACGGCTGCGATGGCTGTCAGATCGACTTTTCAAAAGTCTGGTCCCGACGGCACCGGCGGCTGCCCGCTATGTCATGTCACAGTGCAGAGGTGAAGTTAGCAGCCTCGAGCACGCGACCCAACATCGCCGTCCCCTTGATCTCACTCGACATCAGACCACCTCCTTCCCGTTGTTGATTGGTAGGTATATGCTGTCAGCACACTTTGGCGATTGCAAGGCTTGAATCAACCGACCGACAATTTTGCGATTTTGCGATTGCACACAGCCCACAGTGTCGCGGGATTGCGACGTTGTTCACATTTATTGTTGTAGTGGTTCGATAATGGCTTGCGGCAACCTGCCGACTTCAGCAGTTTGCCAGATGAGAGATTCGCTGCATCCGTTTTTTTTCGGAGAAAATAGGTAATGTCTAAACTCAATGGCCCGCTGTTGGCCGCCGCGATCGTCGTCGCGTGTGCTCTGCCGGCAATGGCTGATAACAAACCCTGTGCCAACCCGAACGCGCTCGGCGTTTCCCGCGTGGTCGAAATCGACACCACCGGCGGACCGGGCTTTGGCTTTCAGCATTACAAGTCGTACGACTTCCTGGAGCCAAAGGAAGTGGTCCTGACGTTCGACGACGGTCCGCAGAAATTCCATACCGAGGCCGTGCTCGCGGCCCTCGCCGAGCAGTGCACGAAGGCGATTTTCTTCTCCATCGGCAAGATGGCGTTGGGCTATCCTGAAATCCTGCGCAAGGTCGCAGCCGATGGGCATACGATCGGCTCGCACACCTGGAGCCACGCGAACCTGCGCAAGAAAAAAACCGAGGCCGAAGCCGTCGACGAAATCGAACGCGGCATGAGCGCGGTCAAACGCGCGGTGGGCGGGCCGGTGGCTCCCTTCTTCCGCTTTCCCGAACTGGCCGACAGCCCGGAAACCATCAAGCACCTGCAGACCCGCAACGTGGCGATGTTTTCGACCGACATCGACAGCTTCGACTTCAAGTTCCGCAACGCCGAGCACACCATCAAGGCGGTGATCGACCGGCTCGACAAACTCGGCAAGGGCATCGTGCTGATGCACGATATCCAGCCGTCGACGGCCAAGGCCGTGCCTGCGCTGCTGGTGGCCTTGAAGCAGCATGGCTACAAGATCGTACAGATGAAACCGAAGGCACCGCTGCAGACGTTGCCGGAGTTCGATACCGCCATCGAGGCCAACGTCAAGGGATTGTCCGCTGCCGGCAGCGAGCGTCCAACAGCATCGGTGGTGCGCACGATATCCGACGGTCCGCAGTCCAAGCTCGGCGGTGAGCCCGCGCCAGCGCAGACGACGCCCACGGCCACGATGGCGGCTCCGACAGCCACCGCCGACACGCCCTCGCAAACCGACGCTGGTTCAGATCAGAAGCCGAAAAGCTGGTTCTGGAAGAAATAGGAGCGGCTGCACCACGGTAGCTGAACACAGACGGGCCGTGCATCGCACGGCCCGTTTTTATTTGCTCCATTGTTGCCTGTCATCGGCGCTTTACGAAACCTTGCCGGCATACTTTTCAAGCAGTGCCCAGGCTTCCGGACCGAACTTCTCCTGCCACTCCTTGTAGAACCCGGCGCTCGCCAGTTTGTCGCGGAATTTGGCATTGTCGACAGCGTTGATCACCATACCCTTGCTGGTCAATTCGCCTTC
>JANXYD010000001.1 GCA_025350265.1 Hyphomicrobiaceae bacterium
GAAGGCCGCCGCCAATGAACTCATCGCCTTTCACAATCCCGCCACCGGCCACGAACTCACGGGGCTCGAAAGCGCGATCGATTATGTCTTGGAACGGCTGCCGCCCCTCAGCAACGTCAAGGCGTCGGAAATCGTCGTGGCAACAACGCTGGATGGCTCTTTGCAGAAACGCGCGCAGCAGCGGCTCACCGCGCTGATCGCGCAGGAAGGCGGGGTCAGTCAGGTCAATCAGGGCGCGCTGGTTTTGATGCAGCCGGACGGTGCCATCAAGGCCATGGCCGGTGGCCGGAACTACGCCGAAAGCCAGTTCAATCGCGCCACCCGGGCCAAGCGCCAACCGGGCTCCACATTCAAGCCATTCGTTTATCTGGCAGCGCTTGAAAGCGGCCTCACCCCCGACAGCACGGTTTACGATCTGCCCTTGTCGATCAAGGGTTGGAGCCCGCGTAACGAGAGCGGCACCTATCGTGGCGCCATGACCATGCGGCAGGCGCTGACGCAATCGATCAATTCGGTTGCGGTGCGTCTGCATATGGACTTGGGGCCGCGCAAGACCATCGAGGCCGCCACCCGCCTCGGCATCCACGCCGACTTGCGCGACGGCCCATCCCTGGCGCTTGGCACGTCAGAGGTCACCTTGCTGGAAATGACCGGGGCCTATGCCGCGTTCGCCAACGGCGGATTTCGCGTCGAACCCTACATCGTCGAGCGCGTCACCACCGGCGGCGGCGTGGTGCTCTATCAGCGCGCGCTGCGTGTGCCGTTGCGCGTCGTTGAAAGCAGCCACGTCGCCGAAATGAACGACATGCTGAATTCCGCAATGGTCAACGGCACCGGGCGGCGCGCCACGCTCGCGCGCTTTCCCGCAGCCGGCAAAACCGGCACCAGCCAGGATTTCCGCGACGCCTGGTTCGTGGGTTACACCAGTCAGTTCGTCGGCGGTGTCTGGCTCGGCAACGACAACGGCCAGCCCATGAACCGCATCATGGGCGGCAGCCTGCCGGCGCGGCTGTGGCACGACGTGATGCTATCGGCGCACGAAAACAGGGTTCCCCAGACCCTCGCCGGCAATTTCGGCGATCCGGCGGCACTAAGCGCCCTACAGGCACCCACGCGGCTGCCGGCCGAACGCATCGATGACGAATTCGTCGCAAGGATGCTGGCCAAGCCATAAAACCAGCAGCGCGGATGTGCCTATTGCTTTGTCGGTGCCGCGTCGCGATGTAAGAGTTGCAGGCTTGCAAGCGCGGACAAATCACCGATGACGATACGGATAAAAATCTGCGGCATCCGCACCCCAGAAATCATGCGCGCGACTTTGGCTTTGGGTGCCGATGACGTCGGCCTGGTGTTCTTTCCCAAAAGTCCGCGCAGCATTGGTTTGTCCGAGGCGGCCGCGCTCGCCGAAATCGCCCGCGGCCGCGCTCGCATTGTCGCCCTGGCCGTTGACCCGAACGACGCTCTGCTCGACGAAATCGTCCGCCACGTGAAGCCCGATATTCTCCAGGCGCACGGCAACGAAACCCCAGCCCGTTGCCTGGAAATCAAGTCGCGCTGGGGCGTCCAGGTGATGAAGGCCGTCAGCGTCGGCACCGCAGCCGATGCCGAATTGGCGTTCGATTACGTCGACGCCGTCGATATGATCCTCTTTGACGCCAAGCCACCCAAGGATGCGACCTTGCCCGGCGGCAACGGCGTCGCGTTCGATTGGTCGTTGCTTCAGTCCGTCGCGGCACGCCTGCCGTTCATGCTCTCCGGCGGGCTGAACCCTGGCAACGTCGCGGCCGCCATTCGTGCCACCGGCACTGGTGCGGTCGATGTCTCGTCCGGCGTTGAAACCGCCCCCGGCGTCAAGGATGCCCGTTTGATTGGTCAATTCATTGCGGCGGCGCGCGGCGCTACCTGATGCCGACGGTCAAAAAGAATGACCGTCGGTATCAGATTCTTTGTTTGCGCGCGGCCGCCTCACCAACCCCGCGCGCGCATACCAGCGGTCAAGAATAGTGACCGCTGGTATGACTTGGCGTGCGCGATACGGTATGGCATGGGAAACGCCGCACCTGATCGCCCTAAATTCGAGAACAAACAGCATGGCCTCCCCTGCTCAGACCAAGACCCCACCCAACAGCTTCCGTACCGGACCCGATGAAAGGGGCTTCTTTGGTATCTTTGGCGGCCGCTTCGTGGCCGAAACCCTGATGCCGTTGGTGCTCGATCTGGAGCAGGCCTACAACGCCGCCAAGGTGGACCCCAAGTTCGCCGAGCAATTGGCTTACCTCAACACTCACTACGCTGGCCGTCCCAGTCCGCTTTATTTCGCGGAGCGCATTACCGAAAAACTCGGCGGCGCGAAGGTTTACTTCAAGCGCGACGAACTCAATCACACCGGCTCGCACAAGATCAACAATTGCCTGGGCCAAATCCTGCTCGCCAAGCGCATGGGCAAGACCCGCATCATCGCCGAAACCGGTGCTGGTCAGCATGGCGTCGCGGTGGCCACCGTGTGCGCCAAATTCGATCTGCCGTGCGAAATCTACATGGGTGCCACAGACGTCGAGCGGCAGGCACCCAACGTCGCGCGCATGAAACTGCTGGGTGCCAAGGTGAATTCAGTCACCTCCGGCGCGGGCACGCTGAAGGATTCCATGAACGAAGCGCTGCGCGACTGGGTCACCAACGTGCACAACACCTATTACATCATCGGCACGGCAGCCGGCCCGCACCCTTATCCGCAACTCGTGCGCGATTTCCAGTCGATCATGGGCCGCGAAGTGCGCGAACAGATGATGGCTGCCGAGGGCCGCTTGCCGGATGCGCTGGTTGCCTGCATCGGCGGTGGCTCCAACGCCATCGGCCTGTTCCATCCTTTCCTCGACGATCCCGGCGTGGCGATCTATGGCGTGGAAGCCGGGGGGCATGGTCTCGACGTCGAAAACGGCCACGCCGCATCCATGAACGGCGGCACCCCCGGCGTGCTGCATGGCAACCGCACGTTCCTGCTGCAGGATGCCGACGGCCAGATCTTGGAAGGCCATTCCATTTCAGCCGGCCTCGACTATCCCGGCGTCGGCCCGGAACACGCCTGGCTGTGCGATGTCGGTCGCGTCAAATACGTCTCCGCCACTGACACGGAAGCACTGACGGCGCTGCAGATGTGCACCCGGCTCGAAGGCATCATCCCCGCGCTCGAGCCAGCGCATGCGCTGGCCTACGTCACCAAACTCGCCCCCACCATGGCCAAGGATAAGATCCTCGTCATGAATCTCTGCGGCCGTGGCGACAAAGATCTGCACACCGTCGCCAAGGCACTGGGCATGGAGATTTGAGGACTGACCGGCTGGGATCAAATCAGCTTTGGCGCACTTTAGGGCGCCAAGCCGAAGCTGAACGGTTGCGTTTTGTCGAAAGCTTGTTTGAGGATGGGGATCGCATAGTCAGCCCTGAGCGGCCCTAGTGGCGAATCCCACGCGAGGCCAACACCCACCGATGCCCGCAGTGAAGCTGCGCTGCCGGCGATCCCCGGCAACGCGGCTGCCGTTTTGTTCGCCCCCCACAGCGAACCGGCATCGACGAACGCCGCGCCGCTCAAGCCGAGATCTTTCGGTACGCCCGGCAATTGAAACATCGTCTCGGCCGTCGCCGCCGCGTACATTTTGCCGCCGAGCGCGTCCTGATTGGCGCTCGCCAGATCGCGCGGCCCGATGCCGGCCGGAGCAAAACCGCGCACTGTCTCGCTGCCCTTGTAGAACAGATCGAGCAAGCGTACGTCCTGACCGCCCCAGCCGCTGATCACGCCGCCCCTCGCCCGCCCCATGACCGTCACCGTGTCCGTTACCGCGTAATAGGCGCGCAGATCTGTCAGCGAGCGAATATATTTTACGTCGCCGCCGACGCCGGCGAAATCCTGGCTTGTCGTGGCCATGATGCCCGAGGTCGGATGCTTTTTGTTGTCGCGCGTATCGTACGCCACGCCGTAGCCGACCGATGATGTGTTGTAGCTCGATGAGGTATTCGTCGGAAAACCGGGAATCGCCTCGCGAATGGCCGCCGATGCCAGCGGTCCGACGCTGTAAAGCGTGTTGCGCACGAAGGTGTAGTTCACGCTCGCCGATACCTGATCGGAAATTGCAAAGCCGAGCCGCACATCACCTCCGACGCGCCGATCCTTGTAGGACGCCTGCTGGGTATAATCGGTGTCCTTGTAGAAAAGATCGAATCCGCCCGAAAAATTCGTGCCCAGCAGATGCGGCTCCGTGAACCCCACGTCGGCTTGCAGCCGGACCAGACTGCCGGAAAGTTTGATCTGCAGATATTGGCCGTTGCCGAATAGATTGTTTTCCGTCCAG
This sequence comes from Hyphomicrobiaceae bacterium, assembly GCA_025350265.1. GTDB lineage: Bacteria > Pseudomonadota > Alphaproteobacteria > Rhizobiales > Hyphomicrobiaceae > JABFRJ01. The sequence goes on from JANXYD010000001.1 coordinate 4,347, forward strand.
GAAATGTCCCCGACCACGCCCTCTGAAGTCGAATACCCTACGCCAAACGAGATCTTGCCCGTCTCCTGCTCGGTCACGACAATTGCAAGGCGTGCTCGATCCGGTGCCGATCCCGGCTCCAATTTCATGTCCACGATCTGGAAGAAGCCGAGCGCCTTGATGCGCGCGCGTGCGATTTCGACCATGTAGGTATTGATTGGATCGCCTTCGGCCACGCGCAGTTCGCGACGGATGACATAATCCTTGGTTTGAATATTGCCGCTGATGTCGATGCGCTCGACATAGAGGGGCTTGCCCGCCGTGATGCGAAACACCAACGCTATCGAGCGTTTCGCGCGGTCCTTATGCGGGTCGACCTCAACGACGCCGAACGGCTGACCGTGCTTGGACAGCATTTCGGTCATCAACATCAGGCTTTGATCGACAGTTGCCCTGCTGAATGCCGCGCCGGTCCGTATTTTGATCGCGCTTGCAACTGAGTTTGCATCGAAGCCATCGATTTTCGATGCTATCGTCGCGTCGCCGAAAACGTAGCGCTCGCCCTCGTCGATCGTGAAGGTGATCGCGTAACCTGTGCCCTGCGCATTGAGTTCGGCTTTGCCAGCGGTGACCTGCGCATCTGGAAATCCATTGTTGGCATAATAACGACGGACCAGGTCGCGATCGCTTTCGACGCGCTCCGCATCGTAAAAGGCTGCGGTTTTCAGAATGTCGAGCCAACTCGATAAGGTCGTGGAGATGACATCGCGGAGTTGCGCCGCCGTGAAAGCCTTGGCTCCGTCGAACGCGATGCTGTCGACCTTGGTGACCGCGCCTTCCGAAATCGTGAACAGCACGTCGACGCGGCCGTCCGGCAGATTTGCGACACTTGGCACTACCGTCGTCGCCAGCCTGCCGCGACGCCGGTAGAGATCGCGGATTCGCAGCGCGTCGGCATGCATGCGGCTCTGAGTTTGCCGTTCGCGCGCCTTCAATTCGATTGCCTGTTCGATCTGCTTTTTGTCGATCGCGCTCGCGCCGACGAGGGTGACGTTGGCG
>JANXYD010000005.1 GCA_025350265.1 Hyphomicrobiaceae bacterium
CTCGTCTCGAAACAAAGTGCTCTCGGCGATGCCGATTTGAGCCATGCAGCCCGCCCGGATCTCGGCGCAGGTTCGAGGCAGTTGCTCCAACAAGATTTCATCGGCGCACGCCGCTTCGACTGCGGTATGGAAGGTGTTGATCTGGACCCACATCTCGGTCGGAATGAAGGGTCGCAAGGCCCGCGCATTATCACGCGCCCAGTTGATCGACGAACGAACGGACCCCGCATTGGCGGCATCTGTCACGTAAAACGCCACAATGTTGCGGGATGTCATCTCGAAGCGCTCTTTGAAGCGTTCTTCATCTTGATGCAGAGCAAGCAACCACGTCCACCCGGCTTCATGGTCGGGTGCGCCGAACGAACACTGCATCTCGATGACACGTGCCAAACTCGCGGCACGTTCGAGATATCTGGCGAGCCAGAATAGCGCTTCGGCATTGCGAGATAGAAGCCTCATATATCTTCCACGAGCACCCAAGTGTCCTTGGTACCGCCGCCTTGTGACGAGTTGACGATCAACGAGCCTTCGGTCAACGCGACCCTTGTCAAGCCGCCTGGCAGCACCCAGGTATCTTTCCCTGTCACCGCATACGGTCTCAAATCCACGTGGCGCGGTTGCGCGCCCGTGTCAGTCAGCGTCGGTGAAACCGACAGTTCGATCATTTGCTGACTGATATAATTGGACGGGTTGGCCTTCAGCTTATCGGCTGCTACCTTTAGTTCAGCCTTGGTCGAATGCGGGCCGATAACAATGCCATAGCCACCCGATTCCCCCACCGGCTTGAGTACCAACCGCTCCAGGTTTGCGAGCGTATACGCCAACCCCTCGGGTTCACCGCAAATATACGTTTCCACGCTGTCGAGAATTGGTTCCTCACTGAGATAATACTGAATGATGCGGGGCACGTAAGCATAGATTGCCTTGTCGTCGGCAACGCCCGTGCCGATCGCATTGGCGAGGGTCACCGTGCCCTGGCGTACCGCGCGCAGAAGACCCGGCACGCCCAGCATCGATGTCGGATTGAAGGCGGTCGGGTCGAGAAAATCGTCGTTGATACGTCGGTAGATGACATGCACGGCGGACAGCCCACCGATCGTATGCGCATACACCCGGTCGTTTTCGACGACAAGATCGCGCCCCTCGACCAACGTTACACCCATTTCACGGGCCAGAAAAACATGCTCAAAATAAGCAGAATTGTAGATACCGGGCGACAGGAGCACCACGCACGGATTGTCTATCCCGCTTGGCGCAACCTCGCGCAATTTCCCTAGTAGCCGTTTGCCGTAGTCGGACACCGGTCGAATTTTCAAGTTTTGCATCAGGTCCGGGAAGGCCCGCTGCATCAAATGGCGATTTTCGACGACGTATGAGACGCCCGACGGGCTCCGACCATTGTCCTCAAGCACACGGAGCGTCCCGCTCCGATCGCGGACGATGTCGGTCCCATTGACGTGAATGTATGTTCCGCAGGGCAGGTCAAGACCCACCATTTCCGGTCGGAAGCAGACGTTGGAGAAAACCAACTCAGCTGGCACCACCCCATCGGCGACGATACGGGCATCGTGATAGATGTCGTGCAGAAACAAATTGAGCGCCCTGACGCGCTGCTTAACGCCAGATTCAACCTTGATCCAATCGCTTGCAGACAAAATGCGAGGAATGACGTCAAACGGCAAAATGCGGTCAAGCGCATCCTTGTCGGTGTAAACTGTGAACGTAATGCCCAAATTGTAGAGTTCGCGCTCGGCATCGGCGACACGCCGTTTCAGCGTCGCCAAATCGCTGGTCTCCAGGCATTGCCAGAGCGGTGCCACCTGCGCATTCGGCTGCTTATCCGCGCCGAGAAGCTCGCAATGGAACGGTCCGGGATCGTATCCATCGAGCGCCGATTTTGCGCGCGGTTGCTTCAAAGCGGAAATCTTTGCCAAAGTCGATGCCTTTGCAAATCGGGCCACGTTCGCAGCCTATGTGCTGCTCGCCGGCTTGTCCTCATGAATCACCCGAAACGTGCCGCTTAATTTTGCGTCCTGCCATCTATTTCATCGCTCTTTCGTTGGAACGAAGGGCGACGGCTTTCGTTTTGGCAACAAATGTCCGTCGAGGGTGCCCGTGAAAATTTTTACCTGCCAGACCTGCGCACAGGTCTTATTTTTTGAAAACACGTCGTGCGAGCGATGCGGTTCGCGGCTTGGTTACCTGCCGGAACGTGAGACGCTAAGTAGCGTCGAGCCCCATGGTTTGGCGTGGGTCGCGCGCGCGGATCCGAAAACGCCGTATCGCTTTTGCGCGAACTGGGAGTACGGCGCTTGCAATTGGATGGTGGCCGCAGATGATCCAATTGCGTACTGCAGGGCGTGCAGACACAATCGGAGCGTGCCAAATTTCGGAAATCTCGCCAACAAATTGTCGTGGCAACGGATGGAGGAGGCAAAACGGCGGCTGTTTTATTCGTTAATCAAGTTCGGGCTTCCGCTGACGTGCCCCGGGGAGGACCGATCGGAACCGCTTGTGTTCGATATTCTATCCGATGCGCCCAACCAGAAAAAGATCATAACGGGTCATGACAACGGAGTGATCACGATTTCACTCGAGGAGGCAGATGACGCCAAACGCGAGGCACTGCGCTCGCAGATGGCAGAAACCTATCGAACCCTCCTGGGGCATTTCAGGCACGAAGTTGGCCACTACTATTGGGATATTCTGGTTCGCGACGAAGCCAAATTCGACGCGTTTCGAAGCACATTCGGTGATGAGCGAGAAAGCTACGAGGCGGCGCTCGCCAAACATTACTCCGAGGGCGCGCCATTGCGTTGGCATGAAAATTTTGTCAGCGCGTATGCGACGACGCATCCGTGGGAAGATTTTGCCGAGACCTGGGCACATTACATTCACATGGTCGATACGCTCGAAATGGCGTACGCTTTTGGTCTCAGCGTCTCGCCTCGCGTCGATAGCAATGATGAACTTGCAGCTTCAGTCGATAAAAATCCGTATCGTATGATCGATATCAGG
>JANXYD010000107.1 GCA_025350265.1 Hyphomicrobiaceae bacterium
CGCTCGTGACGCTGTCGGCGCGCTCGGGGCGGGGGCTGGAACGGCTGCAGGACGCGGTACTGTCGGCGCACGAAATCTGGAACAAGCGCGTCTCCACCCACAAGCTCAACCAGTGGCTGGAGGGCGCGCTGCAGCGGCACGCCGCACCTGCTTCGAAGGGGCGCCGCATCAAGATCCGCTACATGACGCAAGCCTCCGCCCGGCCGCCGACGTTCATCGCATTTTCGTCGCAGGCTGGTGGGCTGCCGCAATCGTATATCAAGTATCTCACCAACAGCCTCAGGCAGGCCTTCGATCTGCCCGGCACGCCTATCCGCTTCCAACTGCGCCAAACCCACAATCCATTCGTCGACTGAAGCAATTTACCGTGTTTGCGTATCGGCCTCGCCGGGCGGTACCGTATTGGATAGCTGCAACGTTTGCTGTCTTGACGCCGCAGCTGAACATGTCAGAGGAACCCGCCTGATGCCCTACCGAATGCTGACCCGCGTGGCGCTCGCAGCGCTCACCGTCGCCTCGACGCTGGCCCCTGCGCGTGCGCAGGAATCCCGCGCCGTCCGGAAGGCCTGCACGGCCGACGTGCATCGCCTCTGCCCACGCGAAAAGCCCGACAGCCCGGAGATGCGCTATTGCGTCGAAGCCAAGGGCCGCCAGCTATCGCGCAACTGCATCCGCGCCCTCGAAGACGAGGGCACCATCCCGCGTGGCTATTTCGGCAAGAGCTGAGACCGACAATTAAAGACAATGCCCCGTGTCAAGGCCCCCTCACCTGTCCCAACTCTTTGGCGCATCCGCGCCGGGCGGACATCCTCCACCTTTCGGGTATAAATCCCCAATGGGCGAGACCAACCCTCTGAGCGTCGAGGGGTTGTGAGACGGTATTTGGCGGCGGACTGGGTATAGGCGTGCCGCGCCGGAATTGACCTTGGCGCGGGCGCATCTTATGTGAATGCGATGGCTAAACGAGAAATCATCCTGCTGCCCGATCCCGTCCTGCGACTTGTGGCCGAGCCCATCGCCATCGTCGACGACGGCGTGCGCAAACTTGCCAGCGATATGCTGGAAACAATGTACGCCGCGCCGGGCGTCGGCCTCGCGGCACCGCAAATCGGCGTATCCCGGCGCCTGATCGTGCTCGACGTATCGGAGACCGACGAGGACAAGCAGCCCTATGTCATGATCAACCCGCGCATCGTCAAGCGGTCCGATGCGCCGAACGTGCACGAGGAGGGCTGCCTGTCGATCCCCGACGTGAGGGTCGAAATCGAGCGTCCCGCCGAAGTCGTGGTCGCCTATCTGGATCGCGACGGCAAGCCGCAGGAGCTGGCCGCCAGCGCGTTGCTCGCCACCTGCATCCAACACGAAATCGACCACCTCGATGGCCGCCTGCTGATCGACTACATGTCGCGGCTGAAGCGGGACATGGTCGTGCGCCGCTTCAAGAAACTCGCCCGCGAGCGGGCCGGGGTCTGAGTTGCGGGGTGGCCGCCGTCGGTACGGAGCACCGCTCCTCGGTGACGCGGCCATGACGGACAAAAAAGCTATCGTCTCAGCCCAAACCGACGAGCCTTCAACATGCTCCGCATCGTCTTCATGGGCACGCCGGAATTCTCGGTGCCATCGCTCGCCGACCTGATCGCCGCCGGTCACGACGTAACGGCTGTCTATTCGCAGCCGCCGCGCCCGGCCGGACGTGGGCTCACCGAAACAAAGTCACCCGTGCATAAATTCGCCGAGGCCAGCGGCATCCCAGTCTACACGCCGAAATCATTGCGTACGGCCGAAGCCCTGGACATATTCCGCAGCCACGCGGCCGATGTCGCCGTCGTCGTCGCCTACGGGTTGCTGCTGCCGCAGGCCATCCTCGACGCGCCCCGCGCCGGCTGCTTCAACCTGCACGCCTCGCTGCTGCCGCGTTGGCGCGGTGCCGCACCGATCCAGCGCGCCATCATGGCCGGCGATACCGAGACGGCGGCGATGGTGATGCGGATGGAGGCCGGCCTCGACACCGGGCCCGTCTGCCTCGCCGAGCGCGTCTCCATCACTGCAGATATGACCGCAGGCGAACTGCACGACATTGTATCCACGCAAGGTGCCGGCCTGTTGGTGCGCGCGTTGGCAGCGCTGGAGCGCGACAGCCTCAGCGCCACACCGCAGCCGGACGTGGGCGTCACGTATGCCGCAAAGATCGAGAAGGCAGAAGCTCGCATCGACTTCACCAAAACAGCTGCCGAAGTGCACAATCACATTCGCGGACTGTCGCCATTCCCCGGCGCCTGGTTCGAAGCCGAAATCGACGGTAAGCGGGAGCGCATCAAGGTGTTGCGCTGCACGCTGGCCGCAGGCGCAGGCACCCCTGGTCACGCCATCGACGACGTCTTGACGATTGCGTGCGGTAGCGGCGCGGTGCGCCTCGTGACAGTGCAGCGCGCCGGCAAAAAGGCCATGCCCGCGGCCGAGATGCTGCGCGGCGTCAAACTTCCTGCCGGCAGTAAAATCGGCGGTTAACGGAGCGGATCAAAATCGCCGCCGGGAGCCCCGCTGCGGGTCAAGATCCCGGATATTTTTCGCAGCGAAAGGGCGCGCTAAATTCCGGGATGACGGCGTTTGCGCGCGACCTTATTGCTTGTTAGCGCGCGCGCCTGCCGGCGATTGCGCCGCCCTTGCAGGGGATCGACGAGACGCTGCAGGTGAAGCCCGTTGTCGACCGATCGCACTTCGCGGACTTGCTGACGGAGTTGCTGTAAGCGGCCCAGGCTGAACCGTATTCGAGCGCGGTGAAGCTCTGCCAGGACTTGATGGCATCAGTCATGGCCGCATTCTGAGTTGCACCAGATCCCGAGCCGTCATGAAAGTGATCTTCGAAGCAGGTGCGCGAGCCGACCTTGCGCCAGCTGTGAATGCCTGCGAGGCCCGTCTCGTCGGCCACCGCCGCACCCGAAACACCGACGAAAGCGGCCATGACGATCAGGTTGATTTTAGCGCGCATAGTGGCGTCTCCCGGAAGAAATAAGATTGAGGCCTCCCCCGGCTACTTACTGATTCTTCGGCCCTTGTGCACAAATATCAGCAGCAATCCGTTGCTTCACCTCACGAGTGCAACCGGCCGGCAACACGCACCGGCGCGCGGCGGCCCGTGGCGGTATTGCCGGCGATTACTTGGCGGCCGTCACTTGAATTTCGACCAACATGCGCGGGTCCGCCAGCTTGGCTTCAACGCAGGCGCGCGCCGGCAAATCCTTGCCGCCGTTCCAAGCGGTCCACGCTTCGTTCATCGCCTCGCGATTGCGGATGTCGGTCAGCCAGATCGTCGCGGTGACGATCTTCGACTTGTCGCTGCCGGTCGCCTTCAGCAGCCGGTCGATCTCCGCCAGCACTTCCTCCGACTGCGCCTTAACGTCCTTGGTCAACGTCTTCGGCGTGATGCCCGCCAGGAACACGAAGCCGTTCGCCTCGACGGCTGTGGAGTAGATCTTGGTGGGCTCGTGACGTTTGATGGACATGGGGCGGGGCTCCAATTGAATTGAAGGCCCGTTCTAGCCATTGCGCCGGCACAGTCAACGGCTGGATCCGCGCTGTTGCCACGCGATGGCAACCGCTCACCCCTTCGTCGCGCCGGCTGTCAGGCCGCTGACCATGTACTTGCGGAAGGTATAGTAGATCGCCGCCGGCGGCAGCGCATAGATGAGCCCGGTCGCCATCAGCAATTCCCATGGGCTGTCGTCGGCCGAGAGAAAGTTACCGAGCCCGACGCCGAGCGTCACGTCGCTGTCTTTTGACAACAGCAGGAAGGCATAGAGATACTCGTTCCAGGCCAGCAGCAGCGCATAGATGCCGACAGCCACCAGCGACGGCAGCATCAATGGCACATAAACCAGCCGGAACAACTGCAGCGGCGACGCGCCATCGATATAGGCCGCCTCGTCCAACTCCTGCGGCAGCTTGTCGGACGCCTGCTTGAACACCCAGATCGCGTACGGAGACGCCAGCGTCACCATGGCCAGGATCAGCGCCGATTGATGATTGAGCAAGCCATAGACGCCCATCGTCCGATACAT
>JANXYD010000266.1 GCA_025350265.1 Hyphomicrobiaceae bacterium
TTGAGAATGATGTTTTCGACATCTTCGCCGACGTAACCGGCCTCGGTCAGCGTCGTCGCATCAGCCATCGTGAAAGGCACATCGAGGATGCGCGCAAGCGTTTGCGCGAGCAAGGTCTTGCCGCAACCCGTCGGGCCAACAAGGAGAATGTTGGATTTTGCCAACTCTACGTCATTATTCTTAGCCGCGTGATTGAGCCGTTTGTAGTGGTTATGGACGGCAACCGACAACACGCGCTTGGCATGAAACTGGCCAATCACATAGCCGTCGAGCACAGAGCAAATCTCCGTCGGGGACGGCACACCATCGCGTGATTTTACAAGTGTGTTCTTGTTTTCCTCGCGGATGATATCCATGCACAGTTCGACGCACTCATCGCAAATGAACACGGTGGGACCGGCAATCAGCTTGCGCACCTCATGCTGGCTTTTGCCGCAGAAGGAGCAATAGAGGGTGTTTTTCTCGGCCATCCGATCCTCGTTCCCGGCAGCCACCGGGCGTTTGCTGCGACCGCCTCAAGCCCTGGGATGCAAAGTCCCATGCTGTCAGCTGCCGGCGCGGCTCGCGCATTGCGTTAATACTCTCGACGCCGAAGCGATTCCATCTGACGGAAGCGCTCAAATAAAGGCTCGACCGCAAATCCGGTCGGGCCGCAACTCATAACTTGATTTCAGCATGCTACGACAGCCAAGATCAAGAACCGATTACCGCCATTCGCGCATCACCAACGGTAAACTGCGACGCATCTACAACATGGCAGGGTAATGAGCGAAATTGCGCTGCCTTTTTGACGCGGAACATCGTTTTTTGCCGATAAAAAGCAACCCTTGGTCGTGTTTTCAAATGTCATCAATCGAGCATGATCTGACTGCAGAACTATACGTGAACTTGCTGCGTGCCAACCATGAATTTAACGGGAACAAATTTGTTACGGCCGTTAAGGCCATTTTTTAACTGACTTTTGCGGTTCCCGTGTCGGTTTGGTCACGGCTATTGATCACTTTGTCGATGATCCCAAATGCCTGCGCCTCGTCGGCGGTCATGAAGTGGTCGCGATCAAGCGTCCGGTCGATGGTTTCATACGGTTTGCCGGTATGTTGGACGTATATTTCGTTTAACCGCCGCTTCATTTTAATGATGTCCATGGCATGCCGCTCGATATCGCTGGCCTGGCCCGAGAAACCACCTGACGGCTGGTGCACCATGATGCGGGCATTCGGCAGCGCAAACCGTTTCCCGGGCGCGCCTGCTGCGAGCAACAGCGACCCCATGGAGGCTGCCTGGCCGATGCACATGGTCGAGACCGGCGATTTGATGAACTGCATCGTATCGTAGATCGCCATGCCGGCTGTGACTACACCGCCTGGAGAATTGATATACATCGAGATTTCTTTTTCTGGGTTCTGCGCTTCCAGAAACAGCAACTGCATGCAGATCGACGACGCCATGTGGTCTTCCACCGGGCCGATCACGAAAATGATCCGCTCCTGCAGCATGCGCGACGGCAAGTCGTAGGTCCGTTCGCCCCGATTGGTCTGCTCGATTACCGCCGGCCAGAAAGCGCTGCTGGTCAAGGTCATGCTTTATCTCCCGCCAACATACCCACCCGGGCGCCGGCCTTGATGCCTAATTCAGTGTTGTCGACGCTACATCCCCGCCGCCTTGTTATCTGGGGCGGTGGCTGCGGGGTTACAAGCCGTAGCCTCGCGGTGCGCATCTCAAAGGGCCTTGGACTATGGTCGTTCCGGCTTTAGCTGAGTCGCGGAACGACCCTAGCTCTTTGTTTTGTCGTGCTTCTCGTCGGAAAACCGCTCACACTTTATCCGGAAGCACTCTAGGCTGCCGCCTCGTCGTCGTTGGCACCTTTGATAAGGTCTTCGCGGGTGACTTTCTTATCCACGACTTTGGCCTGCGTGAGAATATAGTCGACGACCTTTTCCTCAAAAATCGGTGCGCGAAGCTCGGTGAGGGCGGCCGGATTTTTCTCGTAATAGTCGTAGACGAACTTTTCCTGGCCGGGATAGGCACGCGCGCGTTCGATCAGCGCACGCCGCAATTCGTCCTGGGTGACGACCATTTTCTGCTTGTCGCCGATTTCGCCGATCACCAGTCCGAGCCGCACGCGTCGCTCGGCGATCTGGCGATATTCTTCGCGCGCGCCGGCTTCGGTCTTGCCTTCGTCTTCGAACGTCTTTTTTGCCTGCTCCAGGCCTTGCGTGACCTGTTGCCAGATACCTTCGAATTCACCTGTCACGAGAGATTCGGGCAGTTCGAAGGTGTGCGCTTTGTCGAGCTGGTCGAGCAGTTGCCGCTTGATCCGCGCGCGTGAAAGCTGGTCATGCTGCTGCTGGATTTGCGCGGTGATCAGTTCGCGCAACTTGTCGATGCTCTCGATGCCCAGCTTCTTGGCGAATTCGTCGTCGGGCTGAGCTGTCACGGGCTTGCCGACCGCCTTGACGGTGGTTGCGAAGTTGGCCGTCTTGCCAGCCAACGATTGCTCGGGATAGCCTTCGGGAAACGCCGCGTCGATCTGCTTGGCATCGCCCGCCTTGGTACCTTTCAGACCGTCCTCGAAGCCCGGAATGAAACCGCCCGCGCCGATCACGACATTCATGTCCTGGCCTTTGCCGCCAGGAAATTCGACGCCGTCGATGCTGCCAACGAAATCAATCGTCACGCGATCACCTTCGGCAGTAACGCGACCGTCTTCGTCTTCATACGATTGCGAGCGGTCGAGCAATTCCTTCAGGCCCTTCTGGATCTCCGCATCGCCCACGTCGGCGATTTCCCGTTCCACGGACAGGGCGGTGAGATCACCGATTTTGATTTCGGGCAGCACTTCAAACGACATCGTGTAGGACAGGTCGGATTTGCCGTCGATAACCTTGGCAATTTCGTCCTTGTCTTCCGTCAGGTCGACTTTCGGCGTGGAAGCTGCGCGTTCGTTGCGGTCCTGGATCGCCTTGCGGCTGGTCTCGTCCAGCGTCTCCTGCAGCACCTCGCCCATGATCGAGCGGCCGTACAACTTCTTGATGTGCGCCGACGGCACCTTGCCTTTGCGGAACCCCTTGAGCTGAACCTGGCCCTTGAAGTTTTCGACGCGGTTGGCGAACCGTTTCTCGATTTCATCCTTGCCGACGACGACCTTAAGCTCGCGCTTCAAACCGTTGGCTGCTGTTTCGGTGACTTGCATGATCGGGAGACCTAACGACGTTTGAAACTGATACCTCGGCATGGACCGATCCATACCGCAACTTGGTGCGGGCGGAGGGACTTGAACCCCCACGACTTTCGCCGCTAGAACCTAAATCTAGTGCGTCTACCAATTTCGCCACGCCCGCTTTAGACGTGTTTTCAACTCTTTAGCCGGCCATGAGCGGAAATTTCCGGCCCACCGCAACGTTGCGATGAAACGTCGATTACAGCCATCGTGCCGAAGTTTTTTCGGACGCTCGCGACGCGGCGGCGCACCGAACGATGGCAGGGTATATCTGGGGCATGCCCACAAGATCAACCGGCAAAACACCGGCGACGCCGTTTCAGGCAAAAGTATCGGGGCTTCGGCTGCCGAAACCGGGGATTGCCTAGAGCAGGCCTAGACCGGCCAATTCCTTGCGCATGGCGGCCGGCATCTCGGCAACGGTCTCGTTATGGCCGTGCTTCAGATCGGCGGGCGCGCTGTCGCTCGCAAGATAGCGCCAGCCCTGGAATGGCCGGCGTGGTACCGGCCGCACCGGAACCAGCACAGGATCGAGCAGCAATCTGCACGCCGGCTTGCCGTCGTCCTTGAAGCCCTCGGCGAACCCAACCAGGCGTTGCCGCACCGAAATCAGCCCCTTGATGACCCAGTAGAGTGAACCGCCGTCCAGCAGCTCGGCCTGCCGCTTTGGAGCCTGGAAGGTCGTGTGAAATATCTTTGGTTGCTTGATGCCAGCACGTTTTTGCTCGGCCAGCCGGCTGGATTGCCACGTCGCCAAATCGTCGATGGTATCGGTTCCCACGCAGAGTTTGACGATGTGCAGTGGCATGGTGCTTTCCAGATTGCATTCGGCCCGACGATAGCTCAGCCAACCACGCGGCGCGAGAGGGCAGGCCGGATCGCCCAGCTATTCCTTCGCCGCTTTTTTCTCACGGAACTCTTTCGGCCGCACCTTGCGGGCGACTTTATCGAGTACGGCGTTGACGACCTTGGGTTCGTCGCCGGTGAAGAAGGCCTTCGCCACCTCGACGTATTCGTTGATGATGGCGCGGGCGGGCACGTCCGGGCGGCCGACCAGCTCGAACATCGCGCTGCGCAAGGTGGCGCGAATGATGCTGTCGATACGATTGAGCCGCCAGCCGGTCGCCAATTGCGCGTCCAGCGGCGGATCGATGTCGCGTTGTCGCTCGACCACGCCTCGCACGATTTCGCTGAACAATGCGAGATCGGCATCGGCGACCGTGCGGTCCTCGACGTCCGCGCCAAAGCGATGCGCGGCAAACTCCGCAATCAATTCGGTGAGATTGGTGGCGGCGAGGTCCATCTGATAAAGCGCTTGAACGGCCGCCAACCGCGCCTGGCTGCGCGCCACCTCGGATGCCGTGGCAAGGTCGGATAGATTGCTGATGGCGCTCATGAATCGACCTCTTCGAAGGCGCGCGAAATCTGCACCAGCGACAGGCAGGCGCGCACCGCATCGCCGCCCTTGCCCAGGCGTCCGCCTTTCGCCCGCGCCAGCGCCTGCGCCTCCGTGTCGACGGTGAGAATGGCGTTGCCAAGTGGCACGTTGGCGCGGATGGCAACCTCCATCAGCCAATGATTGGCATTGTTGACGACGATATCATAGTGCGCGGTCTCGCCCCGGATGACGCAGCCGAGCACGATGGCCCCGTCATAGCGGCTGCCCACCTCGTCGGCAGGGATCAAGCCGGCGGCGACCGCCTGCGCGAGCGCCTGTGGAATTTCCAGCGCGCCGGGAACCACGATCTTTTCGTATGTTGCGCCCGACGCCTTCAGCTCGGCCAACGCCCCCTCCAGCAGAGCAACCGCCACGGCTTCGTAGTAGCGCGACTCGATAATCAGAATGTGCGCCTTGACCTCGACGACAGCGCGCGTGGCTGTGGATTTGCCTGCCATTGTCTCAACCGATCTTCCGCTGGCCAACAATCTTCAGTCCGTGCCCCTCGACGCCGACGTAGGCGTGCGTCTGCGAGTTCGAGAGCAGGATCATCTCGGAGACGCCGAGGTCGCGCAAAATCTGCGAGCCGATGCCGATCTCGACCTGCCGTCGTTCGCGGCTTGGCCGGATCGATGCGACGGGTGCGGCCTTACCCGAATGGGCCTCCACCCATTGCGATACAGCCTTCGGCCGGAGGTCGCGGATCAGCACCAGCACGCCGCGCCCCTCGCTGGCGATGGCTTCCATGGCGCGCGCGATTTGCGTCTGTTGCACCGAGGCCGTGCCTATGCCGAGCAGGTCGGCCGCCGGATCTACCGCATGGACGCGCACCAGCACCGGGCCACCGCTCGCCACGTCACCCTTGACCAGCGCCAGATGCTCGACTGCGTCCACCGTGGTCTCGTAAGCCAGCATCCGGAAGTCGCCGCCGAAGGCACTGGTAACGGTCGTTTCACCGACGCGCTTGACGATTCTGTCGTGTTTGAGCCGGTGGGCGACCATATCCTCGATGGTGCCGATCTTCAGTCCATGCCGCTGCGCAAACGCGACCAGATCGGGCATGCGTGCCATCGTCCCGTCGTCGTTCATGATTTCGCAGATGACGCCGGCAGGGGTGAGGCCTGCCATCCGCGCGAGATCGACGCTGGCCTCAGTATGCCCGGCGCGCACCAGCACACCACCGTCACGCGCGATCAGCGGGAATACGTGACCGGGCGATACCAGATCGCGATGATCTTTGCTGGCGTCGATGGCGGTGCGAATGGTGTGCGACCTGTCGGCTGCGGAAATGCCGGTGGAGATGCCTTCCTTGGCTTCGATCGACACGGTAAAAGCGGTGCCCATGCGGGTGCGGTTGGTGCGCGCCATCGCTTCGAGTCGCAGCGCATCGGCGCGCTCCTCGGTCAGTGCGAGGCAGATCAACCCGCGTCCGTGCCGGGCCATGAAGTTGATCGCGTCGGGCGTCGCCATCTGCGCGGGTATCACCAGATCGCCCTCGTTTTCGCGATCCTCCGCATCGACCAGCACGACCATGCGGCCGTTGCGCAGATCCTCGATGATCTCTTCGGTTGCGGAAATGAATCCGCGACCTTCGGAATACTCGACCCGCTTCAAGGTGTCCGTCACGCGCGATGCTCCATCAGGCGCGCCACATAACGCGCGAAAAGGTCGATTTCCAGATTGACCCGGTCGCCGGATGTTTTGCGCCCCCATGACGTAACGGTCAAGGTATGCGGAATGAGGTTTACGCCAAAGTGATTGCCCGCCACCTCGTTGACGGTCAGCGAGGTGCCGTCGAGTGCCACCGAGCCCTTCGGCGCGATGAACCGTGCCAATTCGGGCGGCACCGCAAGGGTGAAGCGGCGGCTGTCCCCGTCGGCGCGGATTTCGACGATCACAGCGACGCCGTCGACATGGCCGGAAACAAAGTGCCCGCCGAGCTCGTCGCCGGCCTTGAGCGCGCGTTCGAGGTTGATCGGGGTGCCCGTCTGCCAACCGCCGAGCGTCGTCTTCGACAGCGTTTCGTTGGAGACGTCGAGCGTGTAGGTGCAGCCGCCCGTCTCGGGGGTGACAGCCGTAACCGTGAGGCAGCAGCCGTCATGCGAGATGGACGCGCCGAGCGCAATAGTCGCGGGGTCGAAATGCGAGCGAATGGTGAAGACGCCGCCGCTACGCGAGATCACTTCGCCGACGTCGCTGATGATGCCTGTAAACATGATAATCCCGTTGCTGGCTTCGTTATCCCCCCGCTTGTGCGTTGGCCACCGCGCAGCCCCACAAAACGGTTTCATCCTGGGCCGTGTGCCCAAGAGTGGAATTGAAAACGAGATGGCCGGAATGAATTATTTCAGCGCGTCCTTGACGATGCCGCCGACCTTGCCGAAGTCCATCTGCCCGGCATAGGCAGCCTTCAAGGCAGCCATCACCTTGCCCATGTCCTTGGGCGACACCGCACCCGTATCTGTAATTGCCTTGGCAATGGCGGCCTTCGTGGCGGCCTCGTCCATCTGCTTTGGTAGATAATTTTCGATAAGGCCAATTTCGGCCAACTCGGATGCCGCCATCTCGGGCCGGCCCCCGTTGGCGAATTGCTCCGCCGAATCTCGCCGCTGTTTGATCATTTTCGACAGCACGTTGATGATGGCCGCATCATCGATTGGGTCCTTGCCCGCCGGCCGCGCCTCGATGTCGGCCGATTTGATCGCCGAAATCATCAGTCGCAGCGTCGATACACGCAGCTTCTCGCCGGCACGCATGGCATCTTTGAGGTCGGAGGTGAAACGTTCGCGGAACATCGAGGCTCTCCTGATCGGGCCGCTTACTTAGGGCCAATAGGGCAGGAGTGCAACTCAAGCCCGAGCTTCACGCCGCGTTGACCCCAAGCGGGGCTTGCACTAGGGGAGGCTGCATGTGGGTTCGGCTTCAGCCCCGCAAAATCCTTCGGCGACGACGGAACGCACAATGACCAAACATGCAC
>JANXYD010000149.1 GCA_025350265.1 Hyphomicrobiaceae bacterium
ATCACGCTGGGGCCGAAGGCGACGCTGCTCGGCCTCGCATTCCACCTGTTCGATCCCGACAAGCTGATAGGCGACAAGGGCGACGTC
Source organism: Hyphomicrobiaceae bacterium (assembly GCA_025350265.1). Taxonomy (GTDB): domain Bacteria; phylum Pseudomonadota; class Alphaproteobacteria; order Rhizobiales; family Hyphomicrobiaceae; genus JABFRJ01. The sequence continues at coordinate 88 of JANXYD010000149.1, forward strand.
GGCATTACCGTCGCGTTGATTCCTGCCACGCATCCCGGCGTCAATATTGGCCGCCGTCATTTACCGTGCGGCTCGGCGTTTCCGAACGGGCCAAACTGGGGCACGGATGTGTTCATTCCCATGGACTTTGTCATCGGCGGGCAGAAGATGGCCGGTCATGGCTGGCGCATGCTGATGGAGTGCCTGGCGGCCGGCCGCGCCATTTCGCTGCCCTCGTCGGCGACGGCGGGTGCCAAGTCGATGCTGCGCAATACGACCGCCTACGGCCGCATCCGCAAGCAATTCGGACTGCCGGTCGGCAAGATGGAGGGTCTCGAGGAGCCGCTCGCCCGCATGGTGCAGACGGCCTACGTCAACGAGGCCGCGCGTGGCGTGACCGCCGCGATGGTGTCGCGTGGCGAAAAACCGTCGGTGCTGTCGGCGCTGATGAAATATCAAACAACGGAGCGCATGCGCCAGTCGGTCAACGACGCGATGGATCTGCACGGCGGACGCGGCATCTGCGACGGTCCGATGAACTATCTGCAGTCAGCCTATCAGGCCGTGCCGGTCGGCATTACCGTTGAAGGTGCGAATATCCTGACGCGGACGTTGATCACGTTCGCGCAAGGTGCCCTCAGATCGCACCCGTATCTGTACAAGGAAATCCAGGCCTGTCAGGCCGTCGACCAGAAGCAGGGCTTGCGTGATTTCGAGCCGGCGCTGCTCGGGCATCTCGCATTTTCCGTGTCGAACGTGACCGGGGCGCTGTTCCACAACGTCACCGGCGGACGCTTCGCTGTGGCTCCCGCGCAATCGGGTCCGATGGAGCAGTGGTACCGCCAGCTCTCGCGTGCCAGCCGTTCTTTCGCGCTGGTGGCGGATCTGACAGTGGCGGTGCTCGGCGGCGGGCTCAAAACCAAGCAGAAAATTACCGGCCGCCTCGCCGATGCGCTGAGCGAACTCTACATCACTGCGTGCGCGCTGAAGCGGTTCGAAGATGACGGCCGCCCGCCTGCCGATTTGGCCATCGTCGATTTCTGCGTGCAGAACGGGCTCTACAAGTTCCAGGAAGCCCTGCGCGGCGTGGTCGATAATTTTCCCGATGCCGGCGCGCGCGCGTTGATGCGGGTCTGCGTGTTTCCGTTCGGCGCACGCTTCCGTCCGGCACCCGATTGGCTCGGCCACAAGATTGTTGCTCTGGTCATGCAACCCGGCGACGTGCGCGATCGGCTGACGCGCGATATCTTTATCTCCAAGGACGTCAACGACGCCACTGGGTTACTGGAAGTGACGCTGCAGAAGGTCATTGCCGAGGAAGCCGAAAAGAAGCTCGACCGCGCCATCCGCAAGGGCGATGTGCAGCGCTTCCACGGTATCGATTGGATTGGCGATGCATTCAAGAAAGGCGTGGTGACGGAAGCCGAGGCTACCTTGCTGCGCGAAGTCGAAGCGTTGACCGCGCGGGTCATCGCTGTGGATAGTTTCGATCCGGCTGAACTGAAACCGCACTACATGACCGCCGGCCACAATGCGCGGGCTGCGGCCGAGTAGGAGCGACTAATGTTCGAGCCCGTCCGAAAACCTGCCGCTTACGGCGACCTGCAAGCGGTGCCGCCGCATCTGGTGGCGGAGATTTTATTTGGTGCCGTTTATGCGCATCCCCGCCCCGTGCCCAAGCACGCCGCTGCGGCCGGCGCAAATCGCGGCCATTCTCGATCAAGGAGTTCCCCATGTCCGATCTCGCGACACTGAAAGATTGGCGCTACAGCGTCGACGTCGAGAACATTGCCTGGGCCACCTTCGATCGGGAGGGCGAGAGCCAGAACAGTCTGAGCCGCCGTGCGCTCGAAGAACTCGGTGTCATCGTGGAGACCGCGGAGAAGGCGGCGCTCGCCAAACAGATTATCGGCCTCGTCATCCAGTCCGGTAAAGACAAAGGCTTTATCGTCGGCGCCGACGTGCGTGAATTTGAGCAACTCACCGATATCAAGTCCGTTATCGACAACGTCTCGACAGCTAATGCCCTGCTCGACCGGCTCGAGAAGCTGCCGGTGACGGTCGTCTGCTGCATTCACGGTTTCTGCCTCGGGGGCGGCCTCGAACTGGCGCTCGCTTGTCACTATCGTATCGCCACGCGCGATGACGCCACGCGGCTTGGCTTCCCCGAAGTGAAGCTCGGTATCTTCCCTGGCTTCAACGGCACCGTGCGTTCGATCCGGCAGGCCGGCGCGATGGCTGCCATGCCGATGATGCTGGCGGGCTCAATGGTGCGCGCGCCGGCCGCGCGTGGCATGGGACTTGTCGACGAACTGGTGCCAGCCGCTTCCAACCTGCCGTGGGCCGCCCGCAAAGCGGTGCTGCGCAAGCGCAAATCACGCCCCGCGGCGGGCTTCAAGGCGCTCGCGTCGAGTTGGCCCGTGCGTGGATTTCTCGCCAACAAGATGCGCACCGAGACCGCCAAGAAAGTGCGCGCCGCTCACTACCCCGCGCCCTTCCGGCTGATCGACCTGTTCGCTAAATTCGGTGGCCGCCCCAAGCGCATGAAGACGGCCGAGACGGAAATGTTCGCGCCGCTGATGGTGTCGGACACGTCGCGCAATCTGCGCCGCGTGTTCAAGCTGTCTGAAATGCTGAAGGCGCAGGCTCCTAAAAATCTCGACTGGAAGCCCTTGCGCGTGCACGTCATTGGTGCCGGCGTCATGGGAGCCGACATCGCCGGCTGGTGCGTCGCCTCCGGCATGGAGGTGACATTGCAGGATCTGTCGCCGGACGCGATCACCAAAGGCATCGCCGCACAGTCAAAAACGCTCAAGCGCAAGTTCAAGACCAAGGCGCTGCAGGATGCTGCCAAGCAGCGTTTGATCGCCGACCCTATGGGCCTGGGCATCAGCCGTGCCGATGTGGTGATAGAAGCCATCGTCGAACGCGTCGAGGTCAAGCAGAAGCTGTTCGCCGAGATTGAAGGCAAGCTGAAGCCGGGTGCCGTCATGGCCACCAACACCTCCTCAATCATGATCGAGGATATTGCCAAGCCGTTGCTCGATCCCGGCCGACTGATCGGCATCCACTTCTTCAATCCCGTCGCACAAATGCCGCTGGTGGAGGTGATCAAAGGTGCAACCACACGGGACAGCGAAATCGCCAAGGGGTGCGCGTTCGTCGCCGCAATCGACAAGTTCCCGTTAATCACCAAAAGCAGCCCCGGTTTCGTCGTCAACCGTGTGCTCGGCCCCTACATGATGGCGGCCATGGAGCGCATGGAAAAGGGCGAGACGAAAGAAAACATCGACGAAGCCGCGCGCGCCTTCGGCATGCCGATGGGACCGATCGAATTGGCCGACACCGTCGGCCTCGACGTGTGCGCGCATGTCGGCAAAATTCTCGGCCGCTCCGCCGAGGGCAGCAAACTGGAAGCGCTGGTGAAAGCCGGCAACGTCGGCAAGAAAAGCGGGCGCGGCTTCTATGTGTGGAAAGACGGTAAGGCAGAAAAGGGTGGCGTTACCGCGGATGCCGCCAAACTCGAAACATTGGGACGAGCGCTGGTCGAACCGTTGATCGCCGAGTGCGAAAAGGTGCGCGACGAGGGTGTCGTGGCCAATGCGGATCTGGTCGATGCCGGCGTGATTTTCGGCACGGGCTTTGCGCCGTTCCGTGGCGGCCCGCTACATTTCAAAGCCAACGAAGCCAAAAGCAACGTCATGCCGTTCCGGCCAGCCCAGGCTGCGGAGTGATAAACACGTTTTGTCATCCCAGGCCTTGTGCCTAGGACCCAGCCCTCAGCGAACTCGGAGACCAAATTTGGAGCCCGCTGATGCAA
>JANXYD010000153.1 GCA_025350265.1 Hyphomicrobiaceae bacterium
GGCAGAGCGTGCTCGACGACCGCAACGTCCGCATGCGCGACCGCACCTTGATGCACCTGGCTACCGGCGGTGTGTTCATCGCGGTCGGCGCGATGCATCTGCCGGGCGACAAGGGGCTGGTCGAGTTATTCAAGGACGCCGGCTACAAACTGACGGCGATCGAATAGCAATCGGGCGCGTGCAACCCGGAGTGAACCTCACGCCAGGCCCCCGCCGTCGGTTTTCAGCCAGGCTGAGCAGCACGCCTTGGCCAACTCGCGCACGCGCAGAATGTAGCTCTGACGTTCGGTCACGGAAATGACGCCGCGCGCGTCGAGCAGATTGAACAGATGGCTGGCCTTGATGCACTGGTCATAGGCGGGCAAGGCCATCTGGTGTTTGCCGTTATTGGTGCCGGGGATCGCCGCGCCCTTGTCGAGCAGCGCTTTGCATTCCGCTTCGGCATCCTTGAAATGGGTCAGTAACACGGCCGTATCGGCGTGCTCGAAGTTGTAGCGCGAATATTCCTGTTCCGACTGCTGGAACACATCGTTGTAGGTCAGCTTGCGCGCGTCGGTGCGACCGTTGAAATTCAGATCCCAGACGTGGTCGACGCCCTGCACGTACATCGCCAACCGTTCCAGACCATACGTGATTTCACCCGACACCGGCCTGCAATCAAAGCCGCCCACCTGTTGGAAGTAGGTGAATTGCGTCACTTCCATGCCGTTGCACCACACCTCCCAGCCGAGCCCCCAGGCCCCAAGGGTCGGGCTTTCCCAATCATCTTCGACAAAGCGGATGTCGTTCAGCTTGGTGTCGATACCGATCGCGTCGAGACTTTTGAGATAGAGATCGAGAATGTCCGGCGGTGACGGCTTCATGATCACCTGAAACTGATAATAATGCTGCATGCGATTGGGATTTTCGCCATAGCGCCCATCTTTCGGGCGGCGCGACGGTTGCACGTAGCACGCGTTCCACGGCTTCGGCCCGAGCGCGCGCAGCGTGGTTGCCGGATGAAAAGTGCCCGCCCCCATCTCCATGTCATAGGGTTGCAGCACCACGCAGCCCTGTGCGCCCCAGAATTGTTGCAGCGTCAGGATCATGTCCTGGAACGACTCTTTCGGCCTGAGCACGCCGAGACCCGCTGATGGCCCGGTTGGCGTTTGACTGGCTGAGGCCGCGGTGCTGGGCATGGGATGATCCGATTTCGCTGCGTTTGCGGCGCACTCTACACATTGCACTGCGGCTGTACACAGCAGCCACGCAAGCAACGACCGTGTCGCGCCGGAACCAATGGGTCCAACGGCCGTTAACAGAGTGAACATTTGTGACAAGCACGAGGCCTGAATGCCATACGTGAAAACAGCCGATGGTACGTCGCTCTTTTACAACGATTGGGGCAGTGGGAAACCGGTTGTTCTGATCCACGGCTGGCCGCTGGACGCGGATATGTGGGAATACCAGATGATGGCCCTGGCCGCGCGTGGTCACCGCTGCATCGCCTACGACCGCCGCGGCTTCGGGCGCTCCAGCCAACCCTGGACCGGGTACGACTACAACACCTTGGCCGACGACTTGAAATCCATCATCGACAGTTTGCAGCTCACCGACGTGACGCTGGTAGGTTTTTCGATGGGTGGCGGCGACGTGGCGCGATATATGTCCCGCCACGTCGGAGCCAATGTTTCCAAAACCGTGCTCGTCTCCTCTGTCACACCCTTCATGTTACAGACGCCGGACCACCCCGATGGAGCGCCGCGGGGCGTGTTCAACGACATCGTCACGGGCTTGCAAGCCGACCGGCCGCATTTCCTCGCCGGGTTCGGCAAGACCTTTTTCGGCGCGGGATTACTGAATTTCACCGTCACGGCCGAGATTTTGGCGTGGGCGCAGACTATTGCGCTGATGGCGTCACCGAAAGCCACAATCGATTGTGTGCGCGCGTTCTCGGAAACCGATTTCCGAACGGACATGGCGTCGTTCACGGTTCCGACACTCATCATCCATGGTGACGCGGACGCGACCGTGCCGATCGACATTTCCGGCCGTTCCGCCGCCCGCATGATCAAAGGCGCCTCACTCAAGGAATACGCTGGCGCGCCGCATGGATTGTTCTTCACCCACAAGGAGCAGTTGACCAATGACATCCTTTTATTTCTTGGCGCTTGAAGTCGGAGTAACAATGAGTGCACTCGCACTCTTGCAACGCGCGCTCAGGGCCGCTACCCCGTCGGCATGCCCCGTTATCGCCTCACGCTCGAATACGACGGTTCGCCGTTCATAGGCTGGCAAAGCCAGCCGGACTGCGCCTCCGTGCAAGGTCGGTTGGTCGCAGCGATCAGCCAACTGACCCGTTCGACGGTCGATGTGCATGGTGCCGGCCGAACCGATGCTGGTGTGCATGCGCTCGGCCAAGTCGCCCATATCGATCTCGAACGCGCCTATCCCGTGCACGTCATCCGCGAAGCGATCAATTTTCACATACGGCCGGATCCGATCGCCGTGCTGGACGTCTCCGAGGTGCCAACGACATTTCACGCCCGCTTCAGCGCGATTGGCCGGCACTATCTATTCCGCATCCTCGCACGCCGGGCGCCGCCTGCTGTTGAAAAGTCGCGTGTCTGGTGGGTGCCTCGCCCCCTGGATGCAGATGCCATGATCGCCGCGGCAACGCGTCTGGAAGGTTGTCACGATTTCACAACCTTTCGCGCCTCGAGTTGCCAGGCCAAATCACCTATCAAGACGTTGGATCGGTTTTGCGTCTCGGTTTTGGGCGAGGAAATCCGCATCGAGGCATCCGCCCGCTCGTTCATGCACAACCAGGTTCGCTCGATGGTCGGTAGCTTGAAGCTGGTCGGAGAAGGCAAGTGGAGCGCCGATGATTTGAGCGCGGCCTTGGAGGCGAGAGACCGCTCGCGCTGTGGGGCGGTGTCACCGCCGTCGGGACTATATCTGGTGCGCGTCGACTATCCGTGATCGCATGCCGCAAGCAGGGCCGCCCTATCCAATTCGCACGCGCGAAAGCTGGCAAAAACGCCACAGTGACGAACTTTCCCTGCACATAAACTTGGCCTTGCGCATGCACCCGGCGCACGCCACGACGTTGTGCACATGGTTGCCCCGCAAACCCGAAACCGGAAAATCTCGCAGGCTTAAACGGTTGGCTCGAACTCATGCACAAGTTGCTCTGCCAAGCTCGGTCGTTTTGTGGATAAGCTAGATGTTGTAGGTCCGCCGTGCATAAAACCACCAGCCATATTGGATTGGACCCGCGACTCTGGCAATAAGTCAGTGTCGCTGACGGCTCGCGTGTGTGGTGAGTTCGGGCAATGCGGCAGGTAATTCCGTAGATCGCAGCGATCATCGGACGCGTACCGTGTGAGTATCGATGGTGGGCGCGCGCAACGCAGCCCCGATCGAGCAACAACCAACCGACAAAGTTTCCGGACGCGGCGTCCGTAAGCTTCAAGTTTCAAACCGGACGCGGCCAGCGTTCCCGTGGTGCATGCATGCGCGCCGGGACCTCGGCAAAGCCGCGTCCAAAACAGGCATGATGCGGGGACAGACGGCCATGAAAATCACGCGGAAGTTCACAGAAGCGGGCAAATCTCCGTATGCTTCCATTCCGTTTCGTCAGGCGACGTCGGAGATCAAGAATCCGGACGGCTCGATCGTGTTCAGCTGCGCCGATTTCGCCGTTCCAGAGCATTGGAGCCAGGTCGCCGCTGATATTCTGGCACAGAAGTATTTCCGCAAGGCCGGCGTCGCCAAGCGGTTCAAGCGCGTCGAGGAAACGCAGGTGCCATCGTGGTTGTGGCGCTCGGTGCCGGATGACCGCGCGCTGGCTGATATGGCCGAGAAAGACCGCACGGGTGGCGAAACCGATAGCCGCCAGGTGTTCGACCGCCTCGCCGGCACATGGACGTATTGGGGTTGGAAGGGCGGCTATTTCACCACCGAGGACGACGCGCGCGCCTTCTTCGACGAGCACCGTTACATGCTGGCAATGCAATATGCGGCACCCAACAGCCCGCAATGGTTCAACACCGGCATGCACTGGGCCTACGGCATCGATGGCCCCGGCCAAGGCCACTATTATGTCGATTATCGCAGTGGCCAATTGACGAAATCGCAGTCGGCTTACGAGCATCCGCAGCCGCACGCATGTTTCATTCAGTCGGTTGACGACGATCTCGTCAACGAAAACGGCATTATGGATTTGTGGGTGCGCGAGGCCAGGCTGTTCAAATATGGTTCAGGAACCGGCACCAATTTTTCGAACTTGCGCGGCGAACATGAGAAGCTCGGCGGCGGGGGAAAATCGTCGGGACTGATGAGCTTCCTCAAGATCGGCGATCGTGCCGCGGGCGCCATCAAGTCCGGCGGCACGACGCGGCGCGCGGCCAAGATGGTGGTCGTCGACGTCGATCATCCCGACATCGAAACCTACATCGACTGGAAGGTGAAGGAAGAGCAGAAGGTCGCGGCACTCGTGACCGGTTCCAAGATTTGCCACAAGCGGCTCAAGGCCATCATGAAGGCCTGCGTCAACTGCGAAGCCGAAGGCGACGCCTGTTTCGATCCGGCGCGCAATCCCAAATTGAAAGCCGCGATCAAGGACGCCCGCCGCGATCTGGTGCCCGACAATCTGGCGCGCCGCGTCATCCAGTTCGCGCAGCAGGGTTACAAGGACATCGACTTCGCCACCTACGATACCGACTGGGACAGCGAAGCCTACCTCACGGTTTCCGGCCAGAACTCGAACAACTCGGTCCGCGTGACCGATGCGTTCCTCAATGCGGTCGATACTGACGGCGACTGGAATCTGACTGCCCGCACCACCGGCAAGACCGTGAAAACGCTCAAGGCGCGTGATCTCTGGGATAAGATCGGGCACGCCGCGTGGGCGTCGGCCGACCCCGGCATTCAGTTCCACACCACGATCAACGACTGGCACACGTGCCCGAAATCGGGACCCATCCGCGCATCAAATCCGTGCTCGGAGTACATGTTCCTCGACGATACCGCCTGCAATCTGGCGTCGTTGAACCTGATGCGCTTCCAGCATGGCGCGGGGGCGTTCGACGTCGCAGCGTTCGAACATAGCTGCCGGCTGTGGACGATCGTGCTCGAAATCTCGGTGATGATGGCGCAATTCCCGTCCCGCCAGATCGCCGAACTCAGCTATCGCTACCGCACGCTCGGCATCGGGTTCGCCAATATCGGCGGCCTTTTGATGGCCTCCGGCATCGGCTACGATTCGGCTGAAGGACGCGCGATCTGCGGCGCGATCTCGGCCGTCATGACCGGCGTGTCGTATGCGACATCTGCGGAAATGGCCAGGGAACTCGGGCCGTTCCCCGGCTATGCCGACAACGGCCAGGACATGCTGCGCGTCATTCGCAATCATCGCCGCGCAGCCTACGGCCAGACCGAAGGCTACGAGAAGCTGGCGGTGCTGCCGGTGCCGCTCGACCATGCCTCCTGCCCGGATCGCGAACTGATCGCGGCAGCACGTCGCGCCTGGGATCGCGCCATCGAGCTTGGCCAGGCGCACGGCTACCGCAACGCGCAAGCCAGCGTCGTCGCCCCGACCGGCACGATCGGGCTGGTGATGGATTGCGATACGACGGGTATCGAGCCGGATTTCGCGTTGGTGAAATTCAAGAAGCTCGCTGGCGGCGGGTATTTCAAGATCATCAACCAGGCGGTGCCGGAAGCACTGCGCACGTTGGGTTATGGCGAAGCGCATATCGCTGAAATCGAGGCGTACGCGGTGGGTCACGGATCGATGCGCCAGGCCCCCGCCATCAATCACTCGACGCTGAAGAACAAGGGCTTTGACGACGCAACGCTGGCCAAGCTGGAGAGCGGCCTCAGAAGCGCGTTCGATATCAAGTTCGCATTCAACAAATGGGCGCTCGGCGAAGACTTTCTGCTATCGGCGTTGAAAGTGCCGGCCGATAAGCTCGACGATCCCAGCTTCGAATTGCTGCCGTTCCTCGGTTTCTCGAAATCCGACATCGAGGCGGCCAACGAGCACGTTTGCGGCGCGATGACACTGGAAAGCGCGCCGCACTTGAAGCTGGAGCACCTGCACGTTTTCGACTGCGCCAATCCGTGCGGTCGCAAGGGCAAGCGGTTCCTGTCGGTTTCGTG
>JANXYD010000170.1 GCA_025350265.1 Hyphomicrobiaceae bacterium
TGAGTCCGGAATTATTGTTTTCGTTATTCCCAGTCATGCTCGTCATGAAGGCTCCGAAAATAAGGGTGTTCGGTACCAGACGTTTTATATTTTTCACGATATATTTGGTTCGGGCACGAGAAAAACTGGTTTCGGTTGATATGATCCAAATCAACTTTATTTCCCCGCTGATCTTGAGCTGCTTTACATCGGACAAGCGGGAAAGTCCGTCTACGTGACATTTGAGGCCGTGGCGCCGAAGCAACTCACCCAACAAATCGGCTGCCGCGGCATCGACTGGCGTGTTGACCCCGAGGCACATGATGGCGGGTTTGGTCGCTCGGAATTCAACTCGCAGGCAATCGGTTTCAGGCGAAGCGAGAAGAGGAGTGCGGATTGCATTGTCGCCCTTGTCGCGTTTGGTGTCGTCTTCTTTCGACGGCAATACCTTTTCCGGGTTCAGGGAAGTGTCACCCAGTTCATCTATCAGCAGTCCGACGTTTTCTCGCAAAGTTTGCATCTCAGCGACGTTGATCACGTCGCGTTCAGCGTCGATTGACGCAAGCTTCAATCCTGGCAGCGCGACATCATCGAAATAATCCACCAAACCCCGCGAGGCGAGATATCTCTCGGCCTGATCCGCGACCTCCGCCGCCGATCTTGACATCAAGCGATGATAGAAAATTTCCTCCGGCGCGAGCGCGGGTTCATCACCTAAAATGACATCCAGAAACTTCAAGCCCTCGATGTGACGCCCGAGAACAACCATGCACATCGTGATGGGTGTGGCGATCAGTAAACCAATGGGTCCCCACAAGGTTGCCCATAGGACCGTGGAAACTACGATTGCCAGAGGTGACAAGCCCGTCGATTGCCCTTGCAGCCAGGGTTCGATCAGATTTCCAACCAGCGGTTCGAGCAGAACATAGAGCAATGCCGTTTCGACAACCATTGACCAGCTCTGATCGACGGAGGCGGCAAGTAACAAGGGAAATATCGCCGACAGGATTGAACCGATGTAGGGAACGAACCGCATGAGCCCGGCAAATACACCCCAAAGGACGGGACTGGGTACGCCGATAATCCAGAGACCAGCAGCAATAACAAAACCGAAAGAGAAGTTGAGCGCCGCTTGAACTAGAAATAACCGGCTCAGTCTGGATGCAGCATCATTCATGGCTGCGGTCGTGAGTTGGATATCCTTGGACCCCGCCAAGCGTATAATGCGGTCGCGGATGTCGTTTTGTTGAAGCAAGATAAAAATGACCATGATCAGCACGATGGCCGTCGTGGTCATGGGTGCCATCATCGCTGTGAGAATCCTCTGATAAACGTCGAGCGGCCGGTCAGGAGGCTGCCGAACCTCAACCGGGATGGGTCGCTGCGCACCAACCGATGGTGGTTCATTGGTGCCAACTTGCGCCGCGTTCGGCTGATCGAGTTCCTGACCCAATCCGCGCAGCGCTGCCGTGGCTTTATCAATGGCGCTAGACTGGGCCGCGCCGGTTCTAAATGTCTTCAGCTTCTGCCGAAGGGTTGATTCGTAACGCGGCAAGTCGTTACCGAGGTCGATCACTTGTCGCGCCAAAGCATAGCCGACCCCGACGACGAGGATGACCGTGGTCACGACGACAATGCCGACAGCGAGGCCGCGCGGCACCGAACGGTTTGTGAGCAAGTTGACTAAAGGGGTGAGCACGAAACTGAGAAGGACCGCGAGCGCGATCGGAATAAGCACGTCTTTTCCGTAGACGAGCACCGCGATGAGCGCACCAGCGACGATTGCAGCACCCGCCGATCGAACTAAAGCCTGCGACGCGTCTGGTCGATAAGCCGCCATTTGGTCGCCCCCGTTTGGATTCTGACTTGCTGCTTGAACGCCTGGAGAAAAAAAAGGTTTCGTTACGACGGAACGATTTAGTCGAAGGAAAGTTTAGTTTATCGATTGGGCTTCGTGGCCTGCGCTGCCGGTTCTCGTGGGGCGTCTCAATTCGATGGCGTTTTCAAAGAATGCTAGGTTCTTACGGGTCGCCGCAATTTCGGCCGGGCTTTCCATTCCGACGCTAAGCCTGGTTCCGTTAGGCAGCGTATGGCTATGGCAGAACGGATATCTGCTTCACTGGGCAATCTTCACGTTTGTGTGGGCTGCGGCGTTTTGGTTCATCTACGAACGCATCACCTCTTCAGTCCGTTCAACACGCGTAAATTCGACCGGTGATGGGCCTCCTTCAAGCGGTGAGCCTGCGGATGCTGGAGATATCGACAGCCGTGCGGGTTACACGGTCGCTGAAGCCGAGGCCTGGGCGGCGGTCCTTGCCATTTCGCGAGCCACCAAATCTGACGCCATCAGTTCGCGCGATGTCGTTCTTGAACTCGCTGCGCAAACCATCCGTGCGGTTTCCCGTCGCTTGCATCCAGAGGTCGACGAACCGCTTTGGCAGTTCACGGTGCCCGAGGCGCTGGCCCTGCTTGAGCGGGTGAGCCGGCGACTGCAGCGGTACACGATCGAAAATCTGCCGTTGAGCGACCAGTTGACGGTGGCTCAGATTCTCTACGTCTATCGATGGCATGGCGCGTTCGGTCTGGCCGAACGCGCCTATGATGTCTGGCGGGTGGTGCGCTTAGCAAATCCGATCACAGCGGCGACCCATGAATTGCGTGAGCGTCTCTCGAAGAAAATGCTGCAAGTCGGGCGCGAGCACGTCATGGATCGGCTCGTGGACGCATACGTCAAGGAAGTCGGTCGCGCGGCGATCGACCTTTATGGTGGCCGTCTGCGCGTTGCGTCGATGCCGTTGGAAACTTCAGTGTCGCCGCTTTCGCAACGAGATGCCGGCGAGATTCAGCGGCGCTCGCTCGAGCCGTTGCGAATTCTGGTTATCGGGCGTCCCACTGTCGGCAAGACCAGTGTGGTGGAAACGCTGCGGCAGCAGACAGGCACATCGGATATCAGGCGGTCGCCGACATCTGCCAATATAGCG
>JANXYD010000175.1 GCA_025350265.1 Hyphomicrobiaceae bacterium
CTGTCACGGGGCATGATGCTGGCGACACGGAATAGTCCGGACTTCGTCGGCACTGGGCTCGCACTGGTTGATCCCTGGAGCGGTTGAGCTGCCACCGTGACGCGACGAACGTCACGAAGCTCCCATGGCCACTGATCGCCATGGCCTCGTGCCATCGAGCACGGTGCTTGGCCTTGCGCTCCGTGCAGCAATCTGTCCGGCCGGGGCACAAAAATGCGAGCCCGGCCGAACCCAAAGATGGACCGCGCTTGATCTCCATTTGGCAAATTAGGATTGAGTCTAAAGTGGATTTTTACGGAAGAAAAGGAAAAAGGCTGTTTTGAAAAAGGCTGTTTTGCATACCCCAAACCGCCGTCAATCCGGCCGGCGACCCGTGAGCAACACCAAACGCCTTCAAAGTGCGCCACTACGGCGAATGGATTGTGTTAGATCCAATACCCTGCGACACAATCGTCGTGAAGTGGATCCGGCTCTTAGTAGGTGGATAACGCCAATTCTGACCTGTCTGGCAGAGGTTTCCGGACCACTCTCCTCGTATCGCAATCTCGGATAAACTCGCGTGAGACCGACTTGGATCGGCGGAGCTTCGCCGGTTCTCGGACGCGTTCACTAAAGTCGTTCCCGGAGTGCGCCTGGCGACCCAGGGCTTCCTGCCGCCGTTCCCCACCGGCATAGTTTTGAGCGGCGCTTGCTTTTGGGGCCGGTTCGCGCGCTGAGCCGGCCCCAATTTTTTCCGCAATTGTCACGCAATCTCATCCAAGTACCGCCCATTTCAGGGGAATTGGACTTGTAATTTTACTTGCCGTGCATCTTTCCCACTACCGAGCTTGGACACCGGTGCGCGTTTGCGCCGATGGGCAGGAAGTGATGTGCCTTGTACGGCCGTGAGGGGGTGGCCGCTGCCCTTATTCAGAATATCTCAGGACGCGCTCTCGACCGTTGGCCGGTCATCAGCCACCGCCGTGGTGGGTTGCACGGGCTTGGCCCGCCGCGCCGGGCTCGGCTTCGTCCCATCCCCTTGGTGGGTCAGAGCGAGCGGGGCATCGCGAGATTTGCTCCGCGCTGGCGCCATGACGCCCATCCGCCTCAACGTCCTGATCGCACGGTCATTGTAGCCCTGCGCCAGCGGGCGTTACCCGTGAGGGCCAAGACCCGCGACACCGCGCCGTCCGCCGCCGCAGTGACCGAGCGGGGCTTGGTCGCGACGCTCACCTTCGAGCGGCGCGATAGCACGCGGTCGTGGCCGCCTTGCGGCCGCGAGGCGTTCTGGCAAGTGTTGAGGCGCTAAGTCATGTCAAACCGTTGTCTGTTCTGATCCATTGGAGTTCGCCGCTGCCGGCATGACTAAGCGCTGCTTGATCTCCGCAGACCTGAGTTCCATCAATGACACGCAGATTTTCAGGTTCCTATTCAGACCTTCGCACAGCGCGCGCATGTTTTCGGATGACAGGCTCTGCAGCGGGCTTTACCGCATGACGGGCACACTCGCCCCGCCGTGCTGGTGACATGCAGGTTCTCGTCGCAAACGTACCTCGACTGTTCGAGGCCGGTGCCTGCCTCGTCCAACGGCGCTTCCAGCATGCGAACGGATGCGTGCCAATCCAGCGCGATCAACCGTTCGCCTTTGCGCCGCTTGATCATGATGTCGTAGCGCTGCACGGGTGCATGCAGGATGAGACCCTGCGCCCACTCGACACAGATCTTGAGGGCGTACTTATGCTCAAGATCATCGCTCTTGGCGGCATACTCGCGCTCGATTGCCGCGACGCGCAAAGCTTCGCGCTTGCGATCGGCAGCCGCCTTGTCAGTGGTCGCGGTCTCCAGTTTGGCGAGCTTGGCCAGCGCCGTCTGGCGCAGATCGTTGTGATACGTATGCACCCGCCCACGGTCACGCTCCAGTCGCCGGTGCATGGAGCGCAAAAACGGCTCCAGATCATCGCGGACGAGGTGGTTTAGCAACGGAGGTATCCGCGCGGCGATCTGTTCTGCACTGAGAGCCGTGGCCCGCGCAGTTGTGTCCGCTTCCAAATCCGACGGGTGCCACACGGACTGTTCCGCCAAAATCCTGCCGAGCCGTTCCAGCAGAGGCCCATTGAGCACTGCGCCAGTGCCAAGATTGAAACCGAGCCAGATCAGACCGTCCCGCTTTTCGTCGGACGATGCCGTTGTTCGGAAGGCCAGCAGCAGGCAACACGTCCAGGTTTGGCGGCTATCGACCAGGCGCCAAACCGCGTTGGGCAGATCCAACGCGCGCTCGATGAGGTGTTCGGGTTGGTTTGGAATGGCAGCATTCGGCGTTGGCAATTGGCGGGCGGCCCAGCGTCCGCGCTCGCCAATCAGCGCACCAAAGCGTGCTAACCAGTCGCCTTCAAGCCCGACGCGCACGGCGCTGTGCGCGCTTGCCGCACTGAAGCCAAGGCGTGTCAAGTCCTCCTGCCAGCCGAAGGCGCGGCGGAGCAGCTCGGGCGCAAGAACGTCAAGGCAATCAGGCTCAACGAGTTCGACGGCTGCGCCTTCGCTCTCCAGCAGGTCGGTCACGAAGGCGCGCAAAGCCGACATTGGTCAGTTCCCTTTCTTCTCGAACTGTCCGTCCGGGTTCGCTGCGGTTCGCGTCCAACGCAGTCGCGCCTCAGCAGCTCCTTCGACTGCCGTCGCGCCCCTCAGGCCGTTTCGAAGTCTTCACCAAACAACGTGTCGTCCAGAATCTTGGCGCCGTCGTGCTGTTCGCGCGCCGCGGTCAGACTTTGGCCGATGGCATTGAAGGCCACGCTGCGATCGGTTTCGGTGGCAGCTAGCCACGCCTCGAGCACCAGGTCCGGGAATTCGCGATCTTCTTTAAGGCCACCAAGGATGGCGCCGACTTCGCCGACCACCAATTCGAACATGGCAATCTTTTCATCCAGCAGGATCAGCACCTGCTCTTCGAGGGTGCCCAGCGTGACGAGATTGAACACGAAGACATCACGCTCCTGCCCGATGCGATCGATGCGGCCAATCCGTTGCTCGATCGCCATGGGGTTCCATGGCACATCGAAGTTGATCAACGTGTTGCAGAACTGGATATTGCGACCCTCGCCCCCCGATTGGGTGCATAGAAGCACACGTGCGTCCTCGCGGAATGCCGCAATGGCCGCGTCTTTCTCGGGACCGCTGAGGCTACCATCGAAGCGGGCAAAGGAGATGCCGGCCTCTTCGAACAGCACACTCAGATGCTCCAGAGTTTCCCGTGCCTGCACGAACACGATCTTTTTCTCGGCCACATTCTTCTGCAGCAGATCCAGCAGTGCAGCTTCCTTGGCTCCACGGCCAAGCGCCGCCCATTGCTTGGCAAGCCTCGGCCACACTTTGTTGTTCGGGTCCCGTTCGGCCATTCGCTGTGCCGACGCTGCGGCCGCGCTCGGCGACGATCCGGCAGCAACAAGAAGATGGTGCAGCGTGAGCCGATGGTGTCCGGACGTGTCCTGGCGCGCCAAGTCTCGCGCCGCGGCTGTCAGCGCCGCGTACGCCACCCGCTCATCAGCGGTCGGCTCTATTTTCAGCGTGCTCGCTTGCCGACGCGGCAGTTTGAGTGCCACGATCGCCCGCGTATTGCGGATCATGGCGTCGCGCATGAGGGTTCTGAGGGCGTCCGGATTGGCGGGTACACGCGGTTTGCCGGGCGTCACGTGGACAGTGCGGAAGTCCTTTGGCGTTTTGAAGATGCCGGGCTTGAGCAGCGTCAACAGATTGTAGAGTTCAACCAGATCGTTCTGGACCGGTGTCGCCGATAGCAGCAGCAGAAACCGCTTGTTGAGCGCGTCGACCAGTTTCCAGCTCTGGCTGCTGCGATCTTTCAAGTGATGCGCTTCGTCGACACCGGTCCAGAACGATCTGGTTGAACTCTACAATCTGTTGACGCTGCTCAAGCCCGGCATCTTCAAAACGCCAAAGGACTT
>JANXYD010000262.1 GCA_025350265.1 Hyphomicrobiaceae bacterium
CGCATAAAGCCCCTTCGGCAGCACTTGCAGCGCCAGTTGATTGAACGGCTCGAAAATGCGCTGCAAACTCTGCCAAGCCTTGGCGCTGACGGGCCTCACAGACTTGATGCCCTTTGTCAGCAGACCGGCAATCGGCCGCGACGGCGTTGTTTTGTCGATCGCTATGACACGGCCTCAATCGGTGTAAAGGATGTAACCCTTGCCGCGCACAGTCTGCAGGTACACGGGGTTTGACGGATCGGTTTCGATCTTCCGTCTGAGACGGTTGATCTGCACGTCAATGGCGCGCTCGCTCCCGGTCGATTCATCCGGTGCGAGTTCGTGGCGCGCCACCGGCAACCCCGGTCGCTGCGCGAACTGGCGCATCAGATCGCGCTCGCGCTCCGTCAGTTTGATGCTTTCCGCCCCGCGACTGAGTTCGCCTCGACCAATCGAGAAGATATAGTCGCCCATCCGCACTTCGTCGCGCGGCGTCGTGGGCGGCGCCCCCCGCCGCAGAATGTTTTTGAGCCGCAACAGCAGTTCCCGCGGCTCGAATGGCTTGGTGACATAATCCTCGATGCCGATCTCCAGCCCTTCGATTCGGTCGCCGGCCTCGGCCCGCGCCGTCAGCATGCAAATGGGAATGGTCGAACATTGCTTGAGATCGCGGGCCAGCGAAATGCCGCTCTCGCCGGGCATCATCACATCGAGAATGACGAGATCGAACGCCAATCCGCGCATCGCCGTGCGCGCTGCTGCGGCGTCCGTTGTCTGCGTCACCCGAAACCCGTTTTCCTGCAGATAACGCGATAACAGATCGCGAATACGAAAATCGTCGTCGACAACGAGAATGTGCGGAGCATCGTCCGGCAGCGGCTCGGTCCTTCGCGCTCCGATGGCCATGCAAATAAACGCTCCCCGCTATGGCACCTTCGCCGTGTCCGGCCGCACGGCTGGCTCAGTCATATCGCCGGCCTGCATCACAATGTCTTGCACCGCCGCTCGCTCGGCCGGTGCGATCATCGCAAACAGAAAGTTGCGAATTATGTCCGCAGCATCGACGCCACTGATCGCAGCGCTTTCACGCAAGGCTTCGTCGATGCGCCGAATTTGCAAGTCCGCCAGTTCGGCGGCCAGCACACGCCCCCGATCGGTCAGTGTCAACAGCCGTTCGCGCCTGTCGTCGGCTCCGGGAGCTTGCTCGATCCACCGGTCCTCGATCAATTTGCGCAACACCCGGCCAAGGCTCTGCTTGGTAATCTTCAGCACTTCCAACAGATGGGCAACCCGAATGCCCGGACATCGGTTCACGAAATGCAGCACGCGGTGATGCGCACGGCCCAGATCGTAAGCTGCGAGCTTGACGTCGGCCTCACCCGTGAAATCGCGATACGCAAAAAACAGCATCTCGACCAGCGCCAACGGCGTTTCCGACAGTGCCGGCTGTGTCATAGCATCGACCGGTGCCGCAACTGGCACGCGAGGAAGCGGTTTGCTGTCGTGTGAAATTATGTCAGCCATGTTGACTTATCTTGCGCGGATAGTAAGTTCTTGCAAGTTTTAACTGTTGCTCGCGCCTTATTGCCGAGTATCGGCATGATGCCGGTATCAAACAAATTGAGAACAAGTTTTAGAGCCACTCAACGCATGGAACACGAACCGTTGAAGACGACGGGATGGGGGATTTATGACGGATCGCACCGCGACAACGCCGCTATCGTTCACTGTGCACCGCCATTCACAGCCCGTGGCGTCGGCGGAGCGCGCCAAACTGCTCGCCGACCCGGGCTTCGGCCGTGTATTCACCGATCATATGGCAATGATACGGTATAGCGAAGGCAAAGGCTGGCACAGCGCCGAAATTTCGGCGCGCAAACCATTGCTACTCGATCCGGCCTCGGCCGTGCTGCATTATGCTCAGGAAATATTCGAAGGCCTCAAAGCCTATCGTCTTGCCGACGGCAGCCTCGCGATGTTCCGGCCCGACGCGAATGCGCATCGGTTCCAGCAGTCCGCCCGCCGGCTGGCGATGCCGGAACTGCCGGCCGATTTGTTCGTCGGCGCGATCAGCGAACTCGTCAACCTCGACCGCGACTGGTTTCCATCCGTTGAAGGTGGGTCGCTCTATATCCGCCCCTTCATGTTCGCCAACGAGGTCTTTCTCGGGGTCAAGCCGTCGGCTGAATACCTCTTTCTTGTCATCGTCTCGCCGGTCGGCGGCTATTTCAAAAGCGGTGCGCCGGCGGTGTCGATCTGGGTATCGCAGGATTATACGCGCGCGGCCCCCGGCGGCACCGGTGCCGCCAAATGCGGTGGTAACTACGCCTCGAGCCTCGTCGCCCAAGCCGAAGCCAGCCGGCACGGCTGCGACCAGGTCGTCTTTCTGGATGCGGCCGAGCATCGCTGGGTCGAAGAACTGGGCGGCATGAACGTGTTTTTGGTGTTTGAAGATGGCACGCTGCAGACGCCACCGCTATCGGGCACAATTTTGCCCGGCATCACCCGCGACAGCCTCATCACGCTCGCCCGGTCAGAAGGGCTGACAGTGCGCGAACAACCCTACGCCATCGACCAATGGCGCGCGGACGCACGCAGCGGGCATTTGACCGAAGCGTTCGCCTGCGGCACGGCAGCCGTCGTCACGCCGATCGGTCGCGTCGCAAGCCCCGACGGCGAGTTCAAGATCGGTGCCGGCGGCCCCGGCCAACTCACGTCCCGGCTCAAGCAGAAGCTGGTCGACATCCAGCACGGGCGCGCGCCCGATCCCCATGGCTGGGTGCATAAGATCGGTTGACGCCATCCCGGCTTGGAAATCCCGCCGCTTTCCGGCATGGTCCCGCGCAACGTGCTCACCGAGGATCATCACTGATGCGGCTGAAGTTTCATACTCTCGATGTTTTCACGTCGGAGCGCTACAGCGGCAACCCGCTTGCCGTCGTCTTGGATGCCGACGCACTCGAAATGCCGGCGATGCTGAAGATTGCGCGCTAGTTCAACCTCAGCGAAACCGTGTTCGTCATGGCCAGCGCGAAACCGGCACACACCGCGCGCGTTCGCATCTTCACGCCCTCCGGCGAAATACCTTTTGCTGGCCATCCGACGGTGGGTACAGCAGCCTTGCTCGCCGAACTGCGGTCGCCTGAGACCAACGGCGAGCGCGACGCCTTGATCGTGCTTGAGGAAAATATCGGCACCGTCCGCGTCGGTGTCCGCCAGCGTCCGGGCGAAGCAGCACACGCCGAATTCGATGCGCCCAAATTGCCCGAGCCCACCGCAGGCGTACCGCCGGTCGATCTTTTGGCGGCGGCCCTGGGCCTCATACCGAGCGAGATCGGCTTGGAAAATCATCGCCCCAGCGCTTATTCCGCCGGCTTGCCGTTCGTCTTCGTGCCCATCCAGACCATGGCCGCGATGGCCAAGGCCAGCATCCACATGGCGCATTGGAGCTCAGCCTTCGGCACCACCCACTCACCCTATCTCTATTGCCGCGAAACCGTGCATGCGACCTCCAGCTTCCACGCCCGCATGTTCGCGCCCGCCATGGGCGTAAACGAGGATCCGGCGACTGGCTCGGCCGCCGCCGCGTTCGCAGCCGTTATCGTCCGCTACGACAGTCCGCGCGACGGCACCCACAAAAAGATTATCGAGCAGGGCTTTGAAATGGGACGCCCCAGCTTCATCGAAGTGTCGATGGTGGTGAAGCAAGGCAAGCTCGAAACCGTCCGCATCGGCGGCCACGCCATCCGGATGAGCGAAGGCACGATCGACGTTTGAATGCCAACCGGAGAGCCGCTATGCCCGCCACCGACGCCCCCATCGCGCTCGCTCTTACGCCGACGCGTGAACTTACGCCCGAGTTGCGTGCCTACTTCGACAAATGCCAGGAAAAGCTCGGCTTCGTACCGAATGTGCTCAGCGCCTACGCCTTCGATCCGGTCAAGCTGCAAGCCTTCATCGACATGGTCGACGACCTGATGTTGTCAGAGAGCGGCATATCCAAGCTTGAGCGCGAAATGATCGCTGTCGTCGTCAGCGCGATCAATCATTGCCACTATTGCCTGACGGCGCATGGTGCTGCCGTCCGCCAGCGCGCCAAGGACCCTCTCATGGGCGAATTGATGGTGCAGAATTATCGCGCCGCCAACCTGCCGCCGAAGCAGAAGGCGATGCTCGATTTTGCAGCCAAGCTCACCGAGCATCCGGCCAAGATGGAGGAAGCCGATCGCCAGCATCTCCGCGCCGTCGGCTTCACCGATCGCGACATCTGGGATATTGCCGCCACCGCGGCTTTCTACAACATGTCCAACCGTCTCGCCGCAGCAACCGATATGCGTCCCAATCCCGAATACCACACCATGGCCCGCGAAAAACCGTCACAGAAACAGTGATTGTGGCGGCTGTCAGCCCATTAACCGTGCTCGACAATTTGCCCACGGTCGTCCCATCGAAGTGACAACCGGACTTGGCAGCACGTTCCCGTGTGGCATAAACGATCCACGCATCCGCGCGCGACACCCGCAGGGCGGTCGGCGAACCCGAGGTAGAGTCCATGGACCTGATATCTTTGTTGCTGCCATTGGTAAGCGGCGCTGCCGGTGGCAATCTCATCGGCGGTATTCTGCGGAATTTCGATCTTGGCTGGATGCGCAATGCGCTCGCCGGTGCCGTCGGCGGTGGCATCGGTAGCCTCATCCTCGGCAACCTGATCGGCTTGCAAATGCCAGCGACCGGCATGGATGTCGACAACGCCGCCTCGCTCGCCCAGATCCTTGGCGGCGGTGCCGGTGGCGGCGCGATGACCATCATCATCTCCACGCTGAACCGCATGTTCGGTCACAGCACGGTTTGATCAGCGAAAACGCGTCGGAGCGGCTCCGTCCACAGGGTCAAGAGCACACCCGACGTAAAAATTGCTTATGACAACCGACGTGCAAAAGTA
Organism: Hyphomicrobiaceae bacterium; assembly: GCA_025350265.1. Lineage (GTDB taxonomy): Bacteria > Pseudomonadota > Alphaproteobacteria > Rhizobiales > Hyphomicrobiaceae > JABFRJ01. Next base: position 4,922 of record JANXYD010000262.1, read on the forward strand.
TTGGCGCCTTCGGCAAGGTTCAAACTTTCGCCCGCCGGTCTTATTCGCGGCGCAGCCCCTTGGCCGCGAGTTCACTCAGATAATCTGCCCACCGCGTCTCGCGCTCGCGGTGCAGCAGATCCAGATAACTCCAAGTGAACAACCCCGTATTATGCCCATCGCTGAAGTCGATGCGCACGGCATAATTGCCGATCGGCTGCAGCGCTTTGATCTTGACGTTCTTCTTCAGCCCCACGGTCACGCGTTGCGCCGCCGAATGTCCCTGCACCTCCGCCGACGGGCTCATGACCCGCAGCAACTCCGCCGGCAACGTGAAGCGGTCACGGCCGGGGAATGCGACACTCAATTCCCCCCCTTGCGCTTCAAGCACCAGATCCGGCGCTTGCACGCGTCGCCCCTGACTGGCTTCCAGTTCGGCCCACATTTTGGCCGCCACCTCGCGATAGATCTGCGCGTGGATGCCATCCGGCTCCGTCGCCGTGATCGGCTGTCCCGCATCCGACCGCACGCGAATATCGATATGCAGCGGCACCTCGCCGAGGAACGGCACGCCAAGCTTGGTTGCCTCGTCGCGGGCTCCGCCGTGGCCGAAGATGTCGTGCCGCTCGCCGCACTTCGTGCAGACGAAATAGCTCATGTTCTCGACGATACCCAGCACGGGCACGTCGACCTTCTTGAACATCTGCAACCCCTTGCGCGCATCGATCAACGCCAGATCCTGCGGCGTCGACACGATCACCGCGCCGGCCAATGGCACTTGCTGCGCCATTGTCAGTTGTACGTCGCCCGTGCCCGGCGGCATGTCGATCACCAGCACATCGAGATCGTGCCCGCCGTTGTTCCAAGCGACCTCTCGCAGCATTTGTGTCAACGCCGACACCACCATCGGCCCACGCCAGATGATCGGGGTGCCTTCATCGACTAGGAAGCCCATCGACATAACCTTGAGCCCGTACGCCTCCATCGGCTTGAGCTTCTTGTCCGGCGTCGTCTGCGGCCGCCCGCTGAGGCCGAGCAGTCGCGGTTGCGACGGGCCGAAGATGTCCGCATCCAGGATTCCGACGCGCAATCCGATTGCCTGCAAACCCAGCGCAAGATTGACCGCCGTGGTCGATTTTCCGACCCCGCCCTTGCCCGACGCCACCGCGACCAGATGCTTGATACCAGTCACATGCGTTAGATTGCGCGCGCCCGGCGCGGCAGGTTTCGCAGCCGCGGCGACGGGTGCATGATTGTGACCATGGCGGTGCCCGTCGGTATGATCATGGCTGTGCGCGGCACCAGGCGCCCCCGCCCGCGCGGCTTTTACGCGAGCGCTTTCCGGCACCCCAGCGCCGCTCTGCGCACGGCCAGCGCCCGCGTTTGCCTCCGCCGTCAGCACCGCCGTCGCCTTGACGATACCCGCGATATCTCCCACCACTTTTTCTGCAGCCTGCCGCAGCGGTTCCAATTCCGCAGCCCGCGCCGGCGGCACCGTGATGGAGAAATACGCATGATCAGCCTTGATCACCACTTCCGACACCAATCCGAGGTCGACGATATTGCCATCCAGATCTGGCCCTTTGACCCGCTTCAATTGAGCCAGCACTTGTTCCGTCGTCACCGTCATGAAAGGCTCCTGCAGCACTCGTTGGATCGATTTTTCAAGCGAACCGGTTGCGAGCGCGATGAATATCGATACTGTGGCACCTGAGGCGCTGGAAGTCATCTCAAGCCATGGCTAAAACAAGTGGCAACGACAACAGCAGGATGCGACGTGCGGACGCGGACGCTAGTTTAAGTCGGCGGCGCACGAACGGGCTCTGGGAGGGGACCAGGAATGGGTGGATTACTTAAGTTCAGCCGCGCGATCGATGCCATGAATACGTGGCTCGGCCGCTACGTGGCGTGGGCCATTTTTCTCGCCGTCGTCATCAGCGCAGGCAACGCGGTCATTCGCAAAGTGATCGGCACCTCGTCGAACGTCTGGCTCGAACTGCAGTGGATTTTGTTCGGCGCGGTCTTCCTGTTGTGCTCGCCATGGACGCTGCTGTCCAACGAGCATATCCGCATCGACGTGGTTTCCAGTATGCTGCCCAAAAGTGTCCGCAACTGGATCGATGTCATCGGCCACGTGCTGTTCCTGATCCCGATCGGCCTCGTCATGATGTGGACCGGCTGGCCCTTCTTCTACCGGTCGCTGCTGCAGAACGAGCAATCCAACAACGCCGGCGGACTTCCGCAATATCCGGCCAAGATGCTGGTCCCGCTGTGCTTCACGCTATTGTTCGTCCAGGGCATCTCCGAGTTGATTAAGCGCGTAGCCATCATGCGTGGCGAACTCGCCGATGTCACCGGCGGCGGCCATCACGAGGCGGCTGAAGCCGAAGCTGCGCGCCTCCGCGACGCGCTTGCCGAAGAAGCTGAGGCCAAAGCCCGTGCTCAGGCCAGTAGGTAGCCGGCCCCGTTGATCATCACATCCGTTCAATAGCCGTTTCGCGCGCTGTCATCGCGCAACTCTCAACTCGTGTGGAGCTTCCCTCATGGCCGCCTGGATCGCCCAGAACATGGCGCCGATCATGTTCGCTTCGTTGATCGTCTTTCTGCTGCTCGGCTACCCCGTTGCCTTCTCGCTCGGTGCCTGCGGTCTATTGTATTTCATCGTCGGCGTCGAACTGGCGCCATTGTCTGGCGGTGCGATCTCACTATCGTGGCCGCTGTTGCGATCCTTGCCCGAACGCATATTCGGCGTGATGGCCAATGACACGTTGTTAGCCATTCCATTCTTCACGTTGATGGGGCTGGTGCTGGAACGCTCCGGCATGGCCGAAGATCTGCTCGACACCATCGGCCAGTTGTTCGGCACCATTCGTGGTGGTCTTGCCTATGCCGTGGTATTCGTCGGCGCGTTGCTGGCCGCGACCACTGGCGTGGTGGCTGCGTCCGTCATCTCGATGGGCCTGATCTCGCTGCCGATCATGATGCGCTACGGCTACGATCGCCGCGTCGCCGCCGGCGTCATCGCCGCGTCCGGCACCCTGGCACAGATTATTCCGCCCTCGCTCGTCCTGATCGTCATGGCCGACCAGCTCGGCAAATCCGTCGGTGACATGTACGAAGCGGCTTTCATCCCCGGCATCGTGCTGGCGATCCTCTATGCCGTCTACATTTTTATCGTTGCGACCTTCAGACCCGAGTATGCACCCGGCCTGCCCGCCGCCGACGTCGCCTTCAAGGAAACACCCGGCACGCCGATGGAGCGCTATCTCGCGCGCCTCGGCGGCTTGGCTGTCTGCGCGATGGCTGTTTATTTCGCCACGTCGGCCGTGCCAGCTTTGCTCGCGAGCCTCGGGACGGTCGGCTATGGTGACAAGCTGTGGGCGGCCATTCCGATTGCCTTCGTGCTGTATCTGCTGAAGACCGGTATCTCGTTTGTGGTGCGCGGCCACGATGAACGCGGGCTCGCGACCTTGCTTGCGCTGGCGCTCGTCTCGGCCGTCGTCGGCGTCGAAGTCATGCAGTCACTCAATGCCAAGAACGTCGCCAAGGGCATTGCGGAATACAAAGGTGCGGACTTTGTCGTGCTGTGCATGGGCGTCGGCATCGTCGCGGCGTTTGCCGCAGCCTGCGTCAACTGGATATTGGCCAAGCTCACCGGCCTGCGTTTCCTGTCGCATCTGGCGCAGCAGGTTACCTTCGTGATGGTGCCGCCGCTGTTCCTCATCTTCCTCGTGCTCGGCACCATCTTCATCGGCGTCGCCACCCCGACCGAAGGCGGCGCGATGGGTGCGGCCGGCTCGATGCTGCTGGCGATGTTCAAGCGCTGGCTCGACCGCAACCCCAACCGCTTCAACTTCACGCTTCTGAAATCGGCCGTCGAAGCCACCGCGAAACTGAGCTCGTTCGTGGTTTTCATTCTCGTTGGTGCACGTATCTTCTCGCTCACCTTCTACGGCGTCAACGGCCATCTCTGGGTCGAGCATCTGTTGACGTCGCTGCCGGGCGGCCAAGTCGGCTTCCTCATCTTCGTCAACGTATTCATTTTCTTCCTGGCTTTCTTCCTCGATTTCTTCGAGCTGGCCTTTATCGTCATCCCACTGCTGGTCGCTCCCGCCACCACCCTCGGCATCGACCTGATTTGGTTAGGCGTCATGCTCGGCGTCAACATGCAGACCTCGTTCATGCATCCGCCGTTCGGCTTTGCATTGTTCTACCTGCGCTCCGTTGCCCCCACGCAGGCTTACAAGGACAAAGTCACCGGCAAACTCACCGATGGCGTCACCACCGGACAGATCTATTACGGCGCGATCCCCTTCGTGATCATCCAGTGCATCATGGTTGGCCTCGTAATCGCCTTCCCGCAAATGGTGATGCATTACAAATCGGTCGCCCCCGACATCGATATATCCAAGATCCAGATCAACATTCCCGGCACCGGCATCCCCGGAATTCCGGGAATTCCCGGCGGGCTCAGCTTGCCGCCGCCTCCCGCGCTCGGCGGTGCATCGTCCCTACCCGGCTCCGGCATCCCGCCGCCGCCCAAGCTTTAAGCCGCGCCCGGCAACTGACGCCCACCCCTCAGGCCTAGCGCCTGAGGGTTTTTTGCGCTGAAACGACAGGTATTAATCATCATACTCGTTTGAATTGCCATCAATTCCGGCACGATGTATAAAATCGATCGATCTTTTATTGAACACTCGCTGGTTTTCATTTAAATGGTCGTCAGTTAGAGTGCTTCCGGATAAAGCGTGCAGCCGTTTTCCGAATATCGAGCACCCCACAAAATCTAGCAGGATATTGGCCATGGCATCATTCCAACTCGACAAACTCACAGCAAAGGAATTGACGGAACTCGACACTAAATTGAAAAAGGCCATCGCTACGGCGAAGGAACGCGAGAAATCCGCAATCAAACAAAAGCTCGATGCAATCGTCGCAGAGGCCGGTTTGACATTCGAGGAGATTGCGGAGTTGTATGGCTTTGGACGCAGCCGAGGCTCCCTCAAGGGCACCAAGGTCGCCCCCAAATATCGCAACCCGGATAATCGTCTCGAAACCTGGACCGGACGCGGCCGTCAACCGCGGTGGCTTGCAACGAAGCTCGGCAAAGGTTCCAAGCTGACCGATTTCGCCATCTGATCGCTGCGCTGCCGTTTTGTTTTGGTGCGGTCCGGTCGCCCCTTCAAGCCCGTGCTCGCCGCACGGGCTTTTCTTTGTCGCATTTGCCTATTGCGCCTCCCGGCTTCAGGCGCAATGTTGCGACGATGATGGACGCTGTGCAGTCAGCACGTGGCAGCGCCGCACCAGACCCACACTAAGTAGAACCGTCGCCCTGATGACCGACCTCGCCGCCCGCGTTTACAATCACACCTGGAAGATCGATCCGATCGTCCGTTCCGTTCTTGACACCGATTTTTACAAATTGCTGATGGCGCAAACGATATTTCGTCGTCACGCAGCCGATCGCGTCACGTTCGGCATCATCAACCGATCCCATCACGTGCCGCTCGCCCGCCTGATCGACATGGGTGAATTGAAAGAGCAACTGGACCACATTCGCTCGCTGTCCTTGAGCCGCGGCGAAAGCACGTGGTTGCGCGGCAATATGTTTTACGGCAAGCGGCAGATGTTCGCCCCTGAATTCATTCAATGGCTCGAGGGTTTTCGTTTCCCCGCATATTCGCTCGAACGCGTCGGCGATCAATACGAATTGGTTTTCGAAGGGTCGTGGCTGGAAACCACGATGTGGGAAATCCCGGCCCTCGCCGTGATCATGGAATTGCACAGCCGCGCCGTTTTGCGCAGCCTCGGCAAATTCGAATTGCAGGTTCTCTACGCGCGCGCCATGACTCGCGTCTGGGAAAAAATCCAGCGGCTCAAACAGCTGCCCAACCTCGCCATCGCCGATTTCGGCGCGCGCCGGCGGCACGGCTTTTTATGGCAGGACTGGTGCGTGCAGGCGTTGATCGAAGGCCTCGGAACATCGTTTCTCGGCACGTCCAATTGCTTGATCGCCATGCGGCGCGAGGTCGAAGCCGTCGGCACCAACGCCCACGAGTTGCCGATGGTCTATGCGGCCCTCGCCGACACCCCGTCGAAACTGGACGAAGCGCCCTACAAAGTGCTGGCCGATTGGCAGGAAGACTACGAGGGCAATCTGCGCATCATTCTGCCCGACACTTTCGGCAGCCAGGGCTTTCTCGCGGCGGCCCCCGATTGGGTCGCCAATTGGACGGGCATCCGCATCGACAGTGGCGATCCCTCAGCCGGCTGCGAACACGCCATTGCATGGTGGAAAAACCGAGGCCAGGACCCCCGCACGAAGCTGGCGATCTTTTCCGACGGCCTGGATGTCGATGAGATCGAACGTCTGCACACCCACTTCATCGGCCGCATCCGCACCGGTTTCGGCTGGGGCACGCTGCTGACCAACGATTTTCGCGGCCTCGGCCCCGACGGTCGTCTCGATCCGTTCTCGATCGTCTGCAAGGTTCTGTCGGCCAACGGCCGTCCCGCCGTCAAGCTTTCCGACAATCCGCTGAAGGCCATCGGACCCGCCGACGAGATTGCGCGTTATCGCAAGATTTTCGGTGCCGAAGGGCAAGTCCGCACCCCGGTCATCGTCTGAATGAGCAGCGGCCGCTGCCCGTTTCGGCGTCTGAGCAAACGCGCCACCTTGAAGCGACGCCGCCTCTGCGCTAGGAAAACCATCGAACGATCCGCAAACAACTTCAAACTCGACGATTGCGATCCAGCGAGGCACCATGAACATCGATACGTCCAACGGCCATCCTGCCATGAACTACCCCGAGCACATCCGCACCTATAAGGGATTTCTGCGCGGTGCGGTCGTCCTGACCGTTCTGGTCGGCTTGTTGTTGATTTTCATGTTGATCACGCTGGTTTAACTGTTCCTTGCAACGCGCATTGAAGCGACGGGTCCGCCACGTTATCGTGGCGGACTGATTTTTTTGCGTGTATCAATCGACCTCTGTCACTTCATACTTTTGTCTCGCGCCCAGCCGTTTCCCGCACCCTTTGGGTCTTCCGAGGTCGTCCATGACCATCATCGCCGTTACCGCTGAAAATCAAATTGAGCCACGCGTCGCCATCTCTCCCGACACCGTTAAGAAGTACAAAGCGCTCGGTTGCACAGTCCGCATCGAGACGGGGGCCGGCACACGCTCGCGTTTTTCCGACGCGGCGCTGGCCGCAGCCGGAGCCGACATCATGCCGAGCGCGTCAGCCACTCTGGAGGGGGCCGACATCCTGCTCAAAGTGCGCCGCCCCACGGCCGATGAAGCGAAGGCCTTGAAACCCGGCGCACTGCTCGCTGCCATGATCAGCCCGCACGACGATCGCGCCGATCTCGACGCGCTCGCAGCGACCGGCACCAACGTTTTCTCCATGGAATTCATGCCGCGCATCACTCGCGCGCAGTCGATGGACGTGTTGTCGTCGCAGGCCAACCTTGCTGGCTACAAGGCCGTGATCGATGCCGCCGCCATGTTCGAGCAGGCCATGCCGATGATGATGACCGCCGCCGGCACCGTGCCTGCGGCGCGCGTGTTCGTGATGGGTGCGGGCGTGGCAGGCTTGCAGGCGATCGCCACCGCACGTCGCCTCGGCGCCATCGTCACCGCGACCGACGTTCGCCCAGCCGCCAAGGAACAGGTTGCTTCGCTCGGCGCGAAATTCATCGCAGTGGAAGACGACGAATTCAAGCAGGCCCAGACTGCCGCCGGCTACGCCAAGCCCATGAGCGCTGCCTATCAAGCCAAGCAGGCCGAGCTCATCACCACCCATCTCAAGACGCAAGACATCGTCATCACCACCGCTTTGATCCCCGGCCGCCCCGCGCCGCGCTTGATCACCGCCGCCATGGTCGACGGCATGAAGGCCGGTGCCGTGATCGTCGATCTCGCCGCCGAACGTGGCGGCAACTGCGAACTGACCACGCCGGACAAAGTCATCGACCACAACGGCGTCACCATCGCCGGTCCGCTCAATCTCGCCGGTGAGATCGCGGTCAATGCCTCAAATCTCTACGCCAAGAACCTGCTGGCCTTCATCGACACCATGTTCGACAAGAAAACCAAGGCTTTCGGCATCAATTGGGATGATGAGATCATCAAGGGCACGCTGGTCGCCAAGGACGGAAAAGTCGTCCATGCGAGCCTGAACCCGCAGCCGCTGCCGCCGGCCCCTGTTGCCGCCATCTCCCCCGTTGTCCCCTCGTCGACTGAAAAGGGCGTCTGACATGAAGTTGCTCAACACGTTCCTCACAGCGCTCGGCCTCGCAATGCTTGCCAGCGCCGCGCCCGCGTACGCCGCCGGCGGCGAGGGTATTTCACCTGTAGTCTACGAGTTCATGGTCTTTGTGATTGCCATCTTCGTCGGCTACTTCGTTGTGTGGTCGGTGACCCCCGCGCTGCACACACCGCTGATGAGCGTCACCAACGCCATCTCCTCCGTGATCGTGGTTGGCGCGCTGCTCGCCGTCGGCGTCACGGCAATTGCCGCCGGCAGCTATTTTGCGAAGTTTTTCGGCTTCCTCGCGCTCATCATGGCCTCGGTGAACATCTTCGGCGGTTTCCTCGTCACCAACCGCATGCTCGCCATGTACAAGCGAAAAGAACCAAAGAAGTAGGCATCACCTCGACCGCGATTTCGTCGCGTCGGCATGCATGCCTTCAGCCCGATCAGAGTCCGCCCGCGTCCCATTCTCTTCCGATATTTCCTCGAAAATAGCGAGAAACGCATCGTGTCAGCCAACCTCGCCGCCATCCTCTATCTCGTCTCAGGCGTCCTTTTCATCATGGCGCTACGCGGGCTCTCAAGCCCCGTCTCGTCGCGCATGGGCAATCTATTTGGCATGGTCGGCATGACCATCGCCATTTTGACGACGCTGACGCAGCTCGGCGACATCGACGGGCTGCTCACCTGGTTTCTGATCATCGCAGCGATCGCAATCGGTGGCGGCATCGGTGCTTATACCGCGCGCACCATACCCATGACCATGATGCCGGAGCTGGTCGCAGCCTTCCACAGCCTCGTCGGCATGGCCGCGGTGTTCGTGGCGGCAGGTGCACTGTATGCACCCGAAGCCTTCGGCATTTTGTCGGATCCGCTTCACCCGGAACTCGGCATCAAGGGTGCCAGCGCCGTCGAAATGGCGCTCGGAGTAGCCATCGGTGCGATCACCTTCACCGGCTCGGTCATTGCCTTCCTGAAGCTGTCCGCCCGCATGTCGGGCAAGCCGATCATTTTGCCGATGCGGCATGCGGTCAACCTGGCGCTTGCCGCCTCCATCATCGTGCTGGTCTATGGATTCGTGCAAACAGGCGGTTCGACTTGGCTGTTCTGGCTGATCACACTTTGCTCGCTGGTGTTCGGCGCGCTGATCATCGTGCCGATTGGCGGCGCGGACATGCCCGTCGTCGTCTCGATGCTAAACTCCTATTCCGGCTGGGCTGCCGCCGGCATCGGCTTCACGCTGGGCAACGTCGCGCTGATCATCACCGGCGCGCTCGTCGGGTCGTCCGGCGCGATCCTGTCCTACATCATGTGCAAGGGCATGAACCGCTCGTTCCTGTCGGTCATCGCGGGCGGCTTTGGTGGTGAAGTCGCGGCCGCCACCGGCGAAAAAGGAGAACAGAAGCCGGTCAAGCTCGGCTCGGCCGAGGATGCCGCATTCCTGTTGAAGAACGCCTCGAAGGTGATCATCGTGCCCGGCTACGGCATGGCAGTTGCTCAAGCCCAGCACGCCCTGCGCGAGATGGCCGACAATCTCAAGAAGGCCGGCGTCGAGGTCAAATACGCGATCCATCCGGTAGCCGGCCGCATGCCCGGCCACATGAACGTGCTGCTCGCCGAAGCCAACGTCCCATATGACGAGGTGTTCGAACTCGAGGACATAAACCCCGAATTCTCGCAAACCGACGTGGTCTATGTCATTGGCGCCAACGACGTCGTTAACCCCGCAGCCGAGGACGACAAGTCATCGCCCATCTTCGGCATGCCCGTGTTGCAGGTCTGGAAAGCCGGAACGGTTCTGTTCAACAAGCGCAGCCTCGCCTCCGGTTACGCCGGCATCGACAATGCGGTGTTTTACCGCGACAACACCGTCATGGTGCTCGGCGACGCCAAGAAAATGACCGAAGACATCGCCAAGGCAATCGCCCACGCGTGAGGGGTTAAGCCGAAAAGATGCGTGCTGGATTAAACGGCGCTCGCAAGATTTGGGTAAACCAATGCGCCAAACGGAATTCCCTACTCCACCGAAATTCTGATGGCGGCCCGCGCTTGGTTTTCGGTCTTGACGGCTTCGACTGTGGCGGCGGCCGGTGCCGCCGGCGATTCGCCCGGTTTGCGCGCGGGCTTAGGCTTGGACTTGGTATCGCCGGGTTCCCGCAGGCCCCAGTTGCGGTTGAGGAACGCGCGATAGTCTCCTAGCTCGGTAAATCGCTGCTTTTCGAAATCATGATGGATGCCATCGACCGGTTTTGCCGATGTCGTGCAGGTCGCGATCAGCGTTTCCCGACCTTTGTCGCGCAACCGGAACTGATAGGGTGCCTTGTCGCCGGGCACGCGCACATCGCGCCCGGCCTCGATGAAGGTATTCGGCTCGAATTCATTTGGAAACAGCACCGTGCCGCGCCCCTGCGCATTCACCGTCAACACAGTCAAGTGACAGCCGGCATTCGTCCGCGTCGTTATCGTCAACAAATCGCCCGCCTGGAACTGCGCACGGTCGGCCTTCAACACCAATCGCATGGGCAGTGCAGCCTGCGCCTCGATCGCCACCGCCGGGATCGCCGGATCGACAGTCACTGAAGTCTGAGCGGCCGTTGTCTGCAATCCCAGCCGCAGCGCGAGGTCGCCGAATACCGCGTCGACTTCGGTGCGCGGCACCGTACCAAAACTCAGCCGCTCGATCACGTCGGCGAGTGCTGCACTCGCGCCAGTGCCGAGCGCCATCAATGCCTTCGGATCGATATCGGCCAGATCCGCCACCTGGGCAGCCGTCAGGTCGCGCCGATAGCGTTCGACCAACGCAGGCAATAATTCCAACCCCGCCACATGCAGCGACGGATCTATGCCAGCAGCAGTGGCGACACGCAGGAAGCGCGCTCTGTCTTCATCAATTTTGCGTGGCAATTCCGCCGGCTCCGGATGCAGCGCGAGCAAGCGGTCGCGTGTGTCTTTCGTTAAGCCTGCCTCGGCCGAAATGCGGGCCTTGAGATCGTCCGTCCGACCGCGCGCAATCGCCACCGGCACCGCGCCATGGCACCTGAGGCACGACTGCGCCACCGCCACCTTCGACGTCGGATGCGCATCGTCCTTGAGCATCGACAACGGCACGTCGTTGATGCGCATGCCGCTAGGGTTTGCCGCGAAATAGGCCGGGAACCCGTTCGGAAGGTCAAAATGCACAAGCGTCGCATCGCCCGTGACAGGTGTCGTCTGCCGCGCGCTCGTTGCCGCAGCCATCATCATGTCGAACATGTCGGGCCGTCCCGCCGTCGGCGCGAACTCGTGCGCAAACCACGCCGCGCCATTGGCGAACGTACGACGCTCGATCAGCCGGTTGCCGCGCCCCACGGCCGACGTCCGGATACCCAAGCGCTCGGCCACCCCACGCTTATGATCGTTCGGATCAATGCGCAGGCTTGCCAACAGTTGGGGTAGCTGATCCGGCAGGCCGAGCAAGTCGTAATACAGCGGCGCACGCGTCGCGACTTCCGCCAGCCAATCGCCGTTGACCAGCGGCACATCCGTCGCGGTCGCAGCGCGCGTCGCCGCATCAAATGGCACAAATGGCGCGTTCGGTGACCGCTTTGCCAAGTGGTCCCAAGTGGCCAGCGTCCAGCCGATCGACGCCAGATCGAATTCCAGGATCGGTCCGCCCCCGTCGAGCATGCGCGGCTGCATCGGTTCGAGCGCCAGCGACAGCGAATTCAACAGCAACACGACAGCCTGCCGGGCGCCCTCAATCTCCTGGGCGGTTGCGCAGTCGTTGCTGAGCGGCACCAACGAGATGTAGCGCGTCGTTGCGGCACGTGCGGGCGCCAACGCCTGCACGGCTTTTTTCACCGTTTCCGCCACCACCTTGGCCGAAATGCGCGCCCGCTCAGAACATCCGGCGGTCGCCGGCAGCTGCTCGATCCAGTCACGCACAGCCCCAAGCTCGGTCGCCGTGATCTCGCTTGCCGACGTTTCCGCGCCGGTCTCGAGCGGCATCGTGCGGCCTTGCATCGAGGTATAAAGCGGCGATGCATCCGCATTGCCGGGAGCCACTAGGCCCGGATTACGCGCCAGCGTCGCCAGATCGAGAATGTTGCCAAGCGCACCCGCCGGCATCCTGCCGTTTTTTAATTTGCCCAACTGATGACAGCCAGCGCACGCCTGATCGAACACGCCGTAGGCCTTGGCCGCCACCGGATCGGTAGGCTGGATCGGGACGGGAACGTCATCCGCTCGCACCGAAGCCTGTCGCAAACCCAAATCTGCCAGCGCAACCGTTGCGGTCAAGAGCGCTGCTGCAAGCCGCGCGGCACCGGACCTGCGTCTCCCCCGTGGCGTCGTCATCGGTTCCGCACGCACATGCACCACGTCCAAAGCCCTGCTCGAATTCAATCCCCCGCTCGCGATGCCATCAGCACCCGGTCGCGCCAGCAGATTACCCCGCCCCCAAACGCAACACCAGTGACGATGCCGTCCAAGCGCACAGCCGCCGCCGAAATAGCCACACATGTGGCCGCGTCGAACCAGCGCCGCTACGCACGCTCGATTAGAAAACAACCTTGTCAGCGCGCCCGATGTGGGGTGAATTGACGGCCGGTCTCAATCCCACCTACGGAAATCCCAGTCATGCGCCACGGCGGCCAGATACTCGTCGACCAGCTCGCGATCAATGGTGCGCGTTGCGCCTTCACTGTGCCGGGCGAAAGCTTCCTCGCCGCCCTCGACGGCCTGCACGACGCCAAAATCAAGACCATCATCTGCCGGCAGGAAGGCGGCGCATCGATGATGGCCGAAGCGTGGGGCAAGATGACGGGTGAGCCCGGCCTGTGCTTCGTCACGCGCGGCCCAGGCCTCGCCAACGCAATGGCCGGGCTTCATATCGCGCGACAGGATAGCACACCGATGATTTTGTTCCTCGGCCTGCCGGCCGCCGACACCGAGGATCGCGAAGCCTTCCAGGAGATCGAGACCAAGAGCGTGCTCGGCACCTTTGTGAAGTGGACCGCCGTCATCCGCGACATCAAGCGCATCCCCGAATACGTCAGCCGCGCCTATCACACAGCATTGTCTGGTCGACCCGGCCCGGTGGTTCTCGGCCTGCCCGAAGACATGTTGTCGTCGATGGCCGAAGTCGCCAACGCCAAGCCCGCGCAGATCCCGCTTGTCGCCCCGTCCGGCCAAGCGATGGCCGCGCTCGGTGCCGCGTTGGCCAAAGCCGAGCGCCCCATGCTGATCGTCGGCGGCCCCGGCTGGTCGACCCAAACCGCCCGCACCATCGAAGCCTTCGCCGACAAGCACGCACTCCCCGTAGCCACGGCCTTCCGCTACCAGGACTACATCGACAACCGCCATCGCTGCTACGTCGGCTGCGCCGGCATCGGCATCGACCCCAAGCTCGCAGCCGCCATCAAGGACCGGCACGCCCCGAGTCAACCCAAATAACAATGGATCCGGCGCGTTGGCGATGG
>JANXYD010000282.1 GCA_025350265.1 Hyphomicrobiaceae bacterium
CCCAGGGCGCGACGCCGGCACCGGCCGCGCCCAAGGCACCTGCACCAGCCGCCGCCGCACCCGCAGGTGCGATGGCCGACATGTCCTGCACGATGGACGCTTCGACCAAGAAACTGGCGGGCGCTGCCAAGAACAGCTTCATGGCCAAGTGCGCCAAGGATGCCAAGACGACCTGCGCCAAGGAATCGGCTGACAAGAAACTAGCCGGCGCCGCCAAGGCCAGCTTCGAAAAGAAGTGCGTGTCCGATCACGTCGGCCTCGTCGCTGCGCCCGCCAAGGCTGCAACTAAAGCTGCAACCAAAGCAGCAGCACCGGCCGCGACAGCTCCCGCCGCACCGGCTCCTGCCGCCACCACGCCCGCCGCGCCCGCAAAGAAGTAACGCCATCGGTCCGACAATGGTTGGCGTCGCAGGTTTGTGATGCCAACCCTCGCCGACTGCTACGCGCCTAACGCCTGTCGGCCAGTGCGCGAGCTTTGCTTATGGGATTGACGGCACGGCAGTTCTAAGCGTCCAATGCCGTCACGACCTAACTGGGGGAGACTGCCACATGCCACGGATGCTCGGATATTTGTGCTACCTTCTGGCGATCGCCATCACGGTGCTGGTGATCGGCGCCAAGTACTTCTCGTTGAATGTACCGCAAGTCACCAGCGTGCTTATGAGCGATTCGACGCGCAGTCTGCTCATAGCATTACTCTTGTCGTTTGTGGCGCGCTGGATCTAGCCCGCCCGGATCGTCGGCGACCGGTTCAGCCAGCGGTGATCTTCTTGACCGCCGCCGATAACTTGTGGCGGATGGCGTGGAAGCCCTTTGAGCCGTCGCTGGTCATCCAGTTCATCTGCAGCGAGCGCCGCGGGCCTTCGAACGGGTGATGCCCGTGCCATGACGTATCCGAGCGCTTGAACACCAGCAGCGTGCCGTTGTCGGGCGGCACTTCAGCGGCAAAATTATCGACGTTGATGCCATCGCGCAGGATGCGCAGGCGTCCTCCCGGCTGCTGCCAGTTCTCGTTGAGATACAGCAGCACGGTGATGATTTTATCCTTGCTGTCGGTATGGATCGAACCGTCTTTGGCGCGCGTGAAGCCGCGCAACGAATACATCTTCGGCCGCCCGTCCAGCGACACGTCGAACTTTTCCTCGATCACCGCCTCGAATTCCGGGCTGTCGAGTTCGTCGATCACTTCCTTTATCGCCATCGTGCCGTCGAGGCTTTCGATCGGGTAAGAGCCGCCTTTTTCGATCTTGGGATAGGTGGCGTTGATGCGAGCGATGCTGTCGGCATCCACGAAGCCGGGCACGACCACGTAGTCGAAAGGGTCACTTTCGATCTTGGCGGAACGCAGCTTGTCGAGATTGAGGTGAGCCACGGCGCTTCCTTTCCTGGCTTATGCGGTCGTTATCGTAGTCGATTCGAGGGCGTATCAGGCGTGATTATTTATCGCGTTCGGGGCCGCCGCAGCCTACGACTGTCCTCGTCGCGTGTCATCATGCGTCGCGGCTGCGTGCCCGGCTGCGTACCGTCTTTCGATCTCGGCGGCGATTACGCGGTCGGCGTGCAGCGGCGTATAGGTCCAGTGATCGAGCGCCGTCAATGTGGCAGGCAATGGGCGCGTTGCACCGGCGCGCCGCAACGCCGCGTGAAACCGCTCGAACTTCGGCGTGCCGCCGGCAGGTGTGAACACGTACACCGGCCGGCCGGTGGCGGCTGCTTCACTCGTCATGTTCACACTGTCGGCCGTAACGATCAAAACGTCGGCGTGCGCGAGATAGTCGGCGTAGGGGTTCGCTGTGTCGCCGGTCCAGATGCGGCGCGGGCTGTTCGCCGTCGCCGCGTCCACCGTCGCCAGCAACTCGGCGTGCGTGCGCCGGGACGGCGTTATCAGGAAGCTCGCGCCAAGCGCCGCTAGCGACCGCAGCGCGTCAGCTAATCGCCGATGGCAGGCGCTGGAATAGGGATAGTCGCTGCTGCGCCCGCCGAGAATGACAGCCACTTTCGGTCCCGGCAGCGCTTGGATCTCCGGCAACTGCTCGGCGCGCAACCGGGCCAGCCGCTCGGGCGTGAAGCTGTGCGGGGCGGTCGGCGTGGTGATGACGTTGCTTGATCGCAGCTTGTCGTGCTCGGGCACCCAGATCAGATCCGCGGAGCCTGCACCGGTCTTCGGATCCTGCAGAATGGCCGTGAACGTCGCCGCTCCCGCAAAGCGCCGGACCGCCCGCAGATAAGGGATCGATAGTCGCCCCGTCGCCAGCACGATCGCCGGCCACGGCGCACAGAAAGCGCCGCTGCGGCCGATGCGTTCGCGGCGTGCGGGTGGAAGCCATGGTGACAGCAGCCGATGCACGCCGGTCGGCGTCACATGCTTCATTTCGGCGTCGAGACCCAAGGCATCGGCGACCCCTAGCACTTGCACGTCCATGCCGATCTTGCCGTCGGTGATCAGCCAACCTTTGAGGTGACGCAGTGGACGAACGTTGTCGGATGTCATGCTATAGGCTGCCTTGTGACTTATCACTGTCCACCACTGCGCATTTTAATGCCGCCGCCTTTACGACCGCGGTCTGAGGATCAAATTGCACATGCGTGTCCGCCTCGATGCCACCGATTGGCGCATCTTGAAAGAGTTGCAGGCCAATGGCCGCATCTCCAACGTCGAGTTGTCCGAAAAAATCGGCCTGTCGCCGCCGCCGTGTCTCAGGCGCGTCAGAGCCTTGGAGCAGGCCGGACTGATCACCGGCTATTACGCGGCGTTGGATGAAAAGCAGATGGGTTTTGAGGTCATCGGCTTCGCCATGGTTGGTCTGCACAGCCAGGCTGAAGCCGATTTGCGCGGTTTTGAAAACCGCCTGCTCGGTTGGGCGATCGTGCGCGAGAGCTACATGCTGTCAGGCGAGGCCGACTACATCCTGAAATGCGTGGCCCCAGATTTGCAGACGTTTCAGGATTTTGTCTTGAAGCAACTCACCGCCGCACCCAACGTCGCTCACGTCAAGACCACTCTCACCATCCGCCGCGCCAAGTTCGAACCCGGCGTGCCGATCGATCTTTCGGCGCGCAAAGAGTGAAACTGTCGTAACACCGACATCGAGCGCGCGCAAAAGTGCTGACTTGCGTTCCTGCACTCACGAGGGCAAACGATGGCTCAGCTGCAGCCTATCGTACTGGTCTATCCGCCGATGCCTCCATTTGCAGAAGTCGAGCGTTATGTGCGTCAGCACTTCGGTTCCGCCGCCGACTTGCGGGAGCGTGTCGGGGTGGCACTTCGTTATCGCGCGATCCACTCGGCGCTGCTGACGGTGTTTGCAGTGATCGCCGCGTTGCTTTTCCCCGACGCCCGCAGCGTGCCGCTCGCAAGTCTGCTCGGTTTCCTGCTGTGGGCTGCAATGGCGGCCGTCCCCGAGGCCCACGCATCGCTTTCAGTTGCTGGCGATGCGCTAGGTCGCCGGTCGGCCGACGGTGATGCCGGCCGTGCGCTCGCGGAGCCTGGATCGATCGTGCAGGCGTTTGGCGATCCGGCGCTTACGCTCGACCATCAGTTGACAGTGCTCGATGCCAACACGGCTGCATCAGACGTGTTCGGTGGCATCCGCATCGGCCAGCACATCTCGCAAACCACGCGCAATCCCGAACTCGCCGCAGCCGTCGCCGATGCGCTGCGCCAGCAACAGCGCAAGGCCTTCGCGCTCGAACTGCGTATTCCCCTGGAACGTCATCTCGAGGGCGTCGCCGCGCCGCTCGGCGAACACACGGGGCGGCCCGGCACCGCCGCCGTGCTGGTCTATCTCCGCGACCTCACCGAGCAGGATCGCCTGGCCGCCATGCGTGCCGACTTCGTCGCCAACGCCAGTCACGAATTGCGTACGCCGCTCGCCTCACTCAAAGGGTTCATCGAGACGCTGCAGGGGCCGGCGCGGCAGGATCCCGTGGCGCAGAGCCGATTTCTCGACATCATGAGCGCGCAGGCTGAGCGCATGACGCGGCTGATCGACGATCTGCTGTCGTTGAGCCGCATCGAAATGCGCGTGCATATTCCGCCGCGCGGGTCAGCCGACCTTAACGAGATCGCGACCAGCGTCGTCTCAGCTCTCGAACCGCAGGCGCGTGTCGCACAGACCAGTGTGACGGTATATCCTGAGGCCGGTGAGGCGCTGGTGCGCGGCGATCACGACGAATTGTTCCAGGCCGTTTCCAACCTGGTACAGAATGCGATCAAGTATGGACGTCCCGGTGGCCAGGTTGATGTGCGGATCGGCGCGGAAACGCTGCAGCGCCATAGCGTCTCGGTTGTCGACGATGGCCCGGGCATCGCTGCCGAACACTTGCCGCGCCTGACCGAGCGCTTCTATCGCGTCAGTGTCGCCTCCAGCCGCGATCGCGGCGGCACCGGCCTCGGACTGGCGATCGTCAAGCATATCGCCACCCGCCATCGCGGCAGCCTCAGCATCACCTCGCGGCCTGGACAAGGATCGACATTCCGCATCAGCCTGCCGTCGGTGGCTCGGACCTGAAGCTGCGGCGTGGTCGATGCGACCCATCGTGACACGCGATGGACTATGGGCGATTGTCACAAAACTGTTGCGCCTGCCAACTACACAAGCTGCAACCGCGCCCGGGGGCCATCGCCAAGATGAACCAGCATATCGTTACGTCCTACAGCAACGAGCTGGCTCAGCTCGATGTCAAGGTTGCCGAAATGGGCGGCTTGGCAGAACAGTTGCTCGGCCGCGCGTTCGAGGCGCTGGAACGTCGCGATCCCGCGCGCGCGGAAGCAGCTGTCGCCCAGGATGCGCTGATCGATCAGATCGAGCGCGACCTGCAGGAAGAGGCCGTACTGCTGGTGGCGCGGCGGCAGCCGGTCGCCAACGATCTCCGACACGTGCTCACGGTTCTGAAGATCGCCGGTGACCTGGAGCGCATCGGCGACCTAGCCAAGAACATTGCCAAACGCGCGCTCGCCATCGCCGGCGAACATTATCCCAAGCCTATCGTCACAGGTCTCAAGCACATGACCGAGCACGCGCTCGGCCAACTCAAGGACGTGCTCGACGCGTTCAGCACGCGCGACGCTGACAAAGCCGTGCAGGTGTGGCGCGACGACGAACGCATCGACGCGATGTACAACTCCATCTTCCGCGAACTGCTCACCTACATGATGGAAGATCCGCGCAACATCGGCCTTTGCACACACTTGTTGTTTGGTGCCAAGAACATCGAGCGTATCGGCGACCATACGACCAACATCGCCGAGAATATCTACTATCTCATCCACGGTGCGGTGTTGTCTGAACCGCGCCCAAAAGGCGACGACACAAGTTCATTGCAGTTCACGCACGATACAGGACCCTTACAATCATGACCGCCATCATCGTCGTCGAAGACGATTCCGCCATTGCCGAACTGCTGCGTTACAATCTGAGCGCCGAGCGCTTTGATGTCACCGTCGCGACCAGCGCCGAGGATGCGGTGCTTCTGCTTGCCGAACACAGCTTCGATTTGATGGTGCTGGATTGGATGCTGCCGGGCCTTTCGGGTATCGAGTTGTGCCGGCGTCTGCGCCTCAAGCTGGAAACCAAGGCGCTGCCGATTTTGATGTTGACCGCCCGCAGCGAGGAGAGCGACAGCGTGCGCGGCCTGAGCACCGGTGCCGACGATTACGTGGT